>NZ_MKGS01000089.1:0-3585 GCF_002836905.1 Pseudomonas sp. 43NM1
GGCTGGGGTTTGAGTTGAAGTTGCTGCGACCTCGGCCACCGCGCGCGGCGCCATGCGTTTGAGGATCGCGCGGACCCGCGCCGCCACTTCGCGTGGGCTGAACGGCTTGACCACGTAATCGTCGGCGCCGATCTCCAGGCCCACCACCCGGTCAATTTCGGCGTCGCGGGCGCTGAGGAAAATCACCGGCACTTCGCTGAAACGGCGCAGTTGCTTGCAGGTTTCGAAGCCACTGATATCGGGCAGGCCGATGTCGAGGATGATCAGGTCGGCCGGGGTCTCGCGCTGATGCTCCAGCGCGGCGGCGCCGAGGCTCAACCAGGTGGTGGTGAAGCCTTCGCCCTGCAAGGCAAAAATCAACGTATCGGCAATGGCCGCTTCGTCTTCGACAATCAGGATATGAGGCATGGCATCCGAGCCCAACAGTTAAGTTGCGCAACGGTGGCGCAAGCCTCGCATCGCGTCAATCAGCAGTCGGGTTTGTCGGAGGTGTAACGGCGTGCCGGGTTCACTGCGGCGTTGAATTCGCGCAAGGCCTTGGCGCCGATCAGCAGCGGGTAATTGAAGCTGCTGCGGTCGGTAAGGTTGACCTCGACCGTGCGCTTGACGTTGCCCAGGCACAATTCCAGATCGACCACCGGACGCTTGGTCGGCGCGGCTTCGTCCTTGTCGTCTTCATCTTCTTCGGAGCGTGCCTTGATCTTGCTGATACGGGCGATCTTGTGTTCGTAGACCTTGTTGCTCGCGTCTTTGGTGGCGAGGCGGAAGCGCACCCACTCGTCGCCATCGCGGGTGAACATTTCGATGTCCTTGGCCGACAGCGACGCGGTCAGGGCGCCGGTGTCCATTTTCGCCTTGAGGACTTCACCGCCGATTTCCGGCAGCGCGATGTATTCGTAACGCCCGTACAGGGTCGGCTCGGCGGCCATGACCGGCAGGGCCACGAGGGTCAGCAGTGCAAGGAGGGATTTCACGTGATGGGGCTTCCTTGGGAAATGGAGGGCGCAGAGACCGAATTCTAGACCGCAAAAACCAGCGATAGTTAGGCTGCCGCTGCCTTGTGGCGGGAGAGCTCGCCACAGGGATCTTCATGAGGTGCGAAGCATAACTGTTGAAAGGTGAAACATTCGTCGACGCGGATTTGGCCTGCCGGCCGAAGCTGCTTATCATGGCGCGCCCAACTGTTTTCAAGAGTTACTTATGCGCCGCCTGCTCACCGGCTGTTTCGTTACCCTGCTGCTGTTGCTCAACACCCTGGTCCTGATCGGGCCGCTGATGGTGTTTGCCCTGCTGAAACTGGTCTTGCCCGGTCGTTATCGCGTTTACGCCTCGACGGCGGTGATGTGGATCGCCGAGACCTGGGCGGAAATCGACAAGCTGATTTTCAAGCTGTGCATTCCCACCCAATGGGACATTCGCGGCGGCGGCGACTTGCGCAGCGACACCTCGTATCTGGTGATCAGCAACCATCAATCCTGGGTTGATATCCCGGCGCTGATCCAGGCGTTGAACCGGCGCACGCCGTTCTTCAAATTCTTCCTCAAGAAAGAACTGATCTGGGTGCCGTTCCTCGGGCTCGCCTGGTGGGCGCTGGATTACCCGTTCATGAAGCGCTACACCAATGCGTTTCTGGCGAAGAACCCCGAACTGGCAGGCAAGGACCTGGAGATCACCAAAGCCGCGTGCGAGCTGTACAAAAGCCAACCGGTGACGGTGGTCAATTACCTGGAAGGCACGCGGTTTACCTCGGCAAAAAGCACTCAGCAGCAATCACCGTTCAACCATTTGCTCAAACCCAAGGCGGGCGGCGTGGCGTTTGTACTGGCGGCGATGGGCGAACAGCTGGACGCTATTCTCGATGTGACGGTGGTGTATCCGCAGCAGCGGATTCCGGGGTTCTGGGATTTGATCAGCGGCAATGTGCCGAAGGTGATCATCGACATCCAGACCCGCGAACTCGACCCGGCGTTGTGGCGTGGCGATTACGAAAACGATCCGCAGTTTCGCCAGACGGTCCAGAACTGGGTCAACCAGCTCTGGATCGAGAAAGACCGGCGCATCGCCGAATTGCGCGACGAGCGCCGTTGAATCAGCTACCAGTGCCGGTGCCCCAGATGCTGCCCAGACTGCCGAGCAGCGAACCGCCGACGCCCTGCTGACCGAGGTATTGCAGAATCACCGGGGCAAACTGGCCGATCATGCCGCTGTCCATGCCCAGCGCGCTGAAGGCGTTGTTCAGGTCGTTGGTGTCCTTGACGTTGCCCAAGGCATTTTCCAGCCCAGCGGATTTGCCCGACGAGCCCAGCAAACCGCTCAGCGCCGCCAAATTGCCGCTGCCGCCAGAGAGCTTGTCGATGCCCGGTACTTCCTTGGCCAATTGCGAATAGTCGGTGCTGCTCAACTGATTCTTCGCCAGGCCCAGCATCGCACTGGTGCCGCCGACCGCTTGTTGCGGGGTGACGTCCAGCGCACTCAGGGCGCTCAACAGACCGGCGGTCTCCGAAGTCGGCGCCGCCGCGGCCGCACTGTCATTGCCCTTCATGCCGGAAATGGCATTGGCCGCGTCGTTCAGGTTGAACTGGGCGAAGGCCGGACTGGCCGCCAGACTCATCAGCGTAGCCAATGCAAAACCGCGTGAAATCTTCATCGAGAGAACCTCTATTGGGCAAAAACCGTCCGCCCTGTTTGCCAGCAAACAGACGCGGCGAAAAACTGTGCGTTGGACTGGCAGGTCGGGGGATTGTTCCCATCTGCACAACCGACTGCCCTCTGTGGCAAGGGACATGCCCCATCTGCGCAACTCACTGTCCTCTGTGGCAAGAGGACTTGCCCCATCTGCGCAACTCACTTTCCTCTGTGGCAAGAGGACTTGCCCCCGTCGGGTCGCGCAGCGGCCCATGAACAATCTTGCGCGGTGAATCAGGCAAAACGAACGGCGGCAAGCCCCCTCGCCACGGGTTGGCTGTTTTGCTCATGAAAACGGCGACCCGAAGGTCGCCGTTGTGCATTGCGTGAATGCCTTACGCCGCGCTGAACAGCTTGTGCGGATCGATCACAAACTTCTTCGGCACACCGGCATCGAACTCGCCGTAACCGCGTGGCGCGTCATCGAGGCTGATGACTTCCACGCCTACGATGTCAGCAATGTGGATACGGTCCCACATGATCGCCTGCATCAGTTGGCGGTTGTACTTCATCACAGGCGTCTGGCCGGTGTGGAAGCTGTGGGATTTGGCCCAGCCCAGACCGAAGCGAATGCTCAGGCTGCCCATCTTCGCGGCGGCGTCCACGGCACCCGGATCTTCGGTGACGTAGAGGCCCGGAATGCCGATCTTGCCGGCGACGCGGACCACACCCATCAGCGAGTTGAGCACAGTGGCCGGGGCTTCGTGTTTGACCCCGTCATGGCCGTGACCGCGTGCTTCGAAGCCCACCGCGTCGACCGCGCAATCCACTTCCGGCTCGCCCAGCAGTGCAGCGATTTGTTCGTGCAGCGGGGTGTCCAGCGACAGGTCGGCGATTTCGAAACCCTGCGCTTTGGCGTGGGCCAGGCGCACGGTGTTGACGTCGCCGATGATCACCACC
>NZ_MKGS01000090.1:0-3464 GCF_002836905.1 Pseudomonas sp. 43NM1
CAGGCGCCAGCCCCTTGCGCCCCATCAACACTTCATACGCCGATTCGCGGTCGACGGGCTTGTCGTAACGGCCCTTGAACGGCGACCCGGCGATCAGCATCGTGCGCTCGGTGGCCGTCAGCGGCCCGATCCGCGACTGCGGCGGCGCGACCAATACGCGCTGGACCATCTCCGGCGTGCCTTTGTCCTGCAAGGTGCCGACCAGCGCCTCGCCGATCCCCAGTTCAGTCAACACCGACAAAGCGTCGAACGCCGGATTAGGCCGAAAGCCGTCCGCCACCGCCCGCAGGGATTTCTGCTCCTTGGCGGTAAACGCGCGCAAACCGTGCTGAACCCGCAGACCCAACTGCGCCAGCACGTCATCCGGCAAGTCGCCCGGCGATTGCGTGACGAAATACACGCCAACGCCTTTCGAGCGAATCAGCCGCACCACTTGCTCAAGTCGCTCCTGCAACGCTTTCGGCGTGTCGGCAAAGAGCAAATGCGCCTCATCGAAAAACAGCGCCAGCAACGGTTTGTCGGCGTCGCCGCGTTCCGGCAGTTGCTCGAATAGTTCCGCCAACAGCCACAACAGAAACGTCGCGTAGACCTTCGGCGCTTCGTGGACCAGACGGCTGGCATCGAGCAAGTGAATGCGCCCGCGACCATCGGCCGCCGGTTGCAGGATGTCTTCGAGTTGCAGCGCCGGTTCGCCGAACAAGGCTTCGGCGCCCTGCTGTTCGAGGATGGCCAGGCGTCGCAACAGCGCCTGGCTGGAACCGGTGGTCATCAGCGCTGCGTCATCGCCGAGCAATTGCGGGTTGTCGCGCAGGTGATTGAGCAGCGCTTTCAAATCTTTCAGATCGAGCAGCAACAGGCCTTCACGGTCGGCGACCTTGAACGCGGCATACAGCGCCGATTGCTGGCTGTCGGTGAGTTCGAGCAACGCGCCGATCAGCAGCGGGCCCATTTCACTCAAGGTTGTGCGCAGTGGATGACCGGACTCGCCGTGAATGTCCCACAAGGTCACGGGATAAGCCTGCGGCGTGTAATTGAGCCACGGCATCCCGGTGATGCGTTCGGCGACTTTGCCTTGCGGGTTGCCGGCGGCGCCGAGTCCGCACAAGTCGCCCTTGATGTCGGCGGCGAACACCGCCACGCCGGCATCGCTGAAGGCTTCGGCCAGACGTTGCAAGGTGACGGTTTTGCCGGTGCCGGTGGCGCCTGCGACCAGACCATGACGATTGGCCAGGCGCATGGCCTGGGCAATCGGCTGCCCTGCAAGGTCGGCGCCGATAACGAGTTTCGAGGAGTCAGGCATTTTGTCACCCATGGTTAATCTTTGATCGTTGACGGCCGATAAATAATGGCGAGAACCAGACTGAAGAGAGCCTCGTTAATTCCCTAAGGAGAGACGGAATATCAGCTTGATTTCACGCAGCCCGATTTGCCCGTGCTTATAAAAGCACGACCTGGACATTAAGACCTTAGCGGACACCCCAAGCCATGAACAAAAATCTGCGTTTCAGCCATAAGATCCTGCTTGCGGCCGCACTGGTCGTGATTGCCGCGTTTGCTTCGTTCACGCTGTACAACGATTATCTGCAACGCAACGCGATTCGCGAAGACCTCGACAACTACCTCACCGAGATGGGCGAAGTCACCGCCAGCAACATCCAGACATGGCTGAGCGGGCGCATTCTGCTGATCGACAACCTCGCGCAGAACATCGCAATCAACCCCGAGCAGGCCAGCGTTTCCAGCCTGCTGGAGCAGAAAGCGCTGACGTCAACGTTCATGGCGTCCTACCTTGGCGACGCCACCGGGCATTTCACCATCCGCCCCGACGCGAAGATGCCTGACGGCTTCGACCCGCGCGTTC
The DNA here is from genome assembly GCF_002836905.1 of Pseudomonas sp. 43NM1. Classification (NCBI taxonomy): domain Bacteria; kingdom Pseudomonadati; phylum Pseudomonadota; class Gammaproteobacteria; order Pseudomonadales; family Pseudomonadaceae; genus Pseudomonas; species Pseudomonas sp. 43NM1. Next base: position 1,862 of record NZ_MKGS01000090.1, read on the forward strand.
GCCCTTGGTACAAAGGCGCGGAAAGCAGCAGCACGCCGACCCTGACCGAACCGTACATCGATGCCGCGACCGGCCAAACCATCATTTCCATCGCCACAGCCTCGAAGAAAGCCGGGCAAAGTGTCGGCGTGGTCGGTGGCGACTTGAGCCTGCAAACGCTGATCGACACCCTCAGCGCCCGCGACTTCGACGGCATGGGTTACGCGTTCCTGGTCAGCGCCGACGGCAAGATTCTGGTGCACCCGGACAAAGCCTTGGTGATGAAATCCCTCAGCGAGGCTTACCCGAAAGACACGCCACGGATCAGCAGCGACTTCAGCGAAGTCGAGATCGACGGCAAGACGCGCATCGTCACGTTCACGCCGATCAAGGGTTTGCCCTCGGTCAACTGGTACATCGGCCTGTCGGTGGACAAGGACAAAGCCTTCGCCATGCTCAGCGAATTCCGCACTTCGGCGGTGATTGCGACGGTGATTGCCGTGGCCATCATCATCGCCCTGCTCAGCATGCTGATCCGCATTCTGATCCAGCCGTTGCACGTGATGACCCGCGCGATGCAGGACATTGCCGACGGTGAAGGCGATTTGACCAAGCGCCTGACTATTCAGAACCAGGACGAGTTCGGCATCCTCGGCACCGCGTTCAACCGTTTTGTCGAGCGCATTCACACGTCGATCCGCGAAGTGTCTTCGGCCACCGGCCAGGTCAACGAAGTTGCCTTGCGGGTGGTGGCGGCGTCGAACTCGTCGATGTTCAACTCCGACCAGCAAGCGTCGCGCACCAACAGCGTGGCCGCCGCGATCAACCAGCTCGGCGCTGCTGCGCAGGAAATCGCGCGCAATGCCGCACAAGCGTCGAATCAGGCCAGCGATGCCCGCAGCCTCGCCGAAGATGGCCAGCAAGTGGTCGACCGCAGCATCAAAGCGATGAACCAGCTGTCGAGCATGCTCAGCGCGTCGAGCAGCAATATCGAGTCGCTGAACAGCAAAACCGTGAACATCGGGCAGATTCTCGAAGTGATCACCAGCATTTCCCAGCAAACCAACCTGCTGGCGCTCAACGCCGCGATTGAAGCGGCGCGCGCCGGTGAAGCGGGTCGCGGCTTTGCGGTGGTCGCCGACGAGGTGCGCAACCTCGCGCACCGCACGCAGGAATCGGCGCAACAAGTGCAGACAATGATCGAGGAGCTGCAAGTCGGCGCCCGCGAATCCGTCAGCACCATGAGCGAGAGCCAGCGCCACAGTCAGGACAGCGTGGAAATCGCCAACCTGGCCGGCGAACGCCTGAACAGCGTGACGATGCGCATCGGCGAGATCGACGGGATGAACCAGTCGGTGGCGACTGCGACCGAGGAGCAGACGGCCGTGGTGGAGTCGATCAACGTCGACATTACCGAGATCAATACGCTGAACCAGGAAGGCGTGGAAAACCTGCAATCGACATTGCGCGCGTGTTCCGATCTGGAGCAGCAAGCGGCGCGGTTGAAGCAGTTGGTAGGCAGTTTCCGCATTTAGGTTGTATTTGAGGTTGTATTTGAGGGTCTATTCGCGGGCAAGCCTCGCTCCTACAGGTGATCGCGTCCCCTGTAGGAGCGAGGCTTGCC
>NZ_MKGS01000091.1:0-79399 GCF_002836905.1 Pseudomonas sp. 43NM1
GCCTTACTCACCCCATCAATATGCGTCGCATACCCAGGAATCCCTCCCGCCGTTCCAGCCTTACTCCAATGATGCACAAGACTGCGGCTGGATATCCCCAGCGCATTTTTCAGTTTTGGATGATCCGCAATACCCACACCCTTGCGCACCAATGGCCCAAGGCTGTTATCCAACTGCCCCATCAACCTCTTGCGCTCGGTAAAGAAGTCCGCGCCCTGGAGTTTTCCGTGTTTGTCGAAAGTGCGTTTGTGGAGGTTTTCCAACTCTAAAAGCGTGTCCTTCAAGTTGCCCAAGTGCTTACCAAACATCGCCGCACCAATCCCAACCCCAGTCGAACCCTGCGAAAGAAAAGACTCAATTTCCCCATGATGCCGTGCCATAAACTCCGCCTCCGCATCACTCAAAGGCTCCAGCGCTGCATCAACTTTCTGCGCGGCTTCCATCAGCAAAGCCTCTTCCCGGGTGCATTGCGTGTTGCGCGGATCACTGAGGACGATCAATTGACCGGGTTTGGTGAAGTTGGAGAGCTGTGGATTAAGGCTTCTGAATTTCTCCAGCACCGCGGGCTGCGGTTGCGCAAACAAAATTGACTCAAGCGCAGACCGAGACATGCCCTGCTCCACGATATGGAAACCCGGTTCGACGGTTGAAGCGGGGGCTGTGGATGAGGCCTTTGAGCCACTGGTCAAAGTGTTCGGCGAAGGGCACATCCCTTCCTTGCAACGCTCACACTCCTCACAAAACGGCGCATCGCTTTTCAAGCTCATCACCTGCGCGGCACTCAGCAGCGCCGCCGGGGCCGCCACGAGTTTCAACGGGATGTCCGGTGAAATCGGTGCAGCCGCCAGCGCCGCCATTGGGGCGCCGCCGATCTGGATCGGTACGCTGCTGAAGATGCCGCCGGGGCCGATGTTGATCCACTGTCCGCCGGCCTGAATGGTTGCGCTGGCGCCGCCATCGATGACCACTTGCTGGCCGGCGCTGACGTGGAATTGCTGGCTGGCGCTGAGGGTTTGGCTGGCCACGCGAATGTGTCGGTCGCCGCTCACCAGCAGGTGGTCGTCCTGTTTCACTTCGGTTTGGCGTTGGCCGTGGGTGATGCGTTGCTCGTCGGCCTTCAATTCATGGCGGGCGATGCCGGTGACTACGATGCTGCGGGCGTTATCGACTTGTACCTGTTGATCATTCAGTACGTGCTGGGTCCAGTTTCGCTGGGCGCGCAGGTAAACTTCCTCGGCGCCCTTGCGATCTTCGATGCGCAATTCGTTGTAACCACCACCGCCGGGGCTGCTTTGGCTGCGGAAAATGCTGCGGGTTTTGTCGGCCGGCAGGTCGAGCGGCACCGGCGTCGCGGCGTTGGGCAGGCAGCCCATTACCAGCGGTTTATCGGCATCGGCGTCGACGAAACCGACCAGCACTTCCATGCCGACCCGCGGGATCAATACGCTGCCGTAGCGGTCGTGCGCCCAACCGGTGGCCACACGCAACCAGCAACTGGAGTGCTCGTCGAGCTGGCCGTCGCGATCCCAGGCGAGTTGGACTTTGACTCGGCCGTACTCGTCGCAATGGATTTCGCTGTCGGCCGGGCCGGTGACCACAGCAGGCTGATAGCCGAGCATGCGTGGCTTGTCCGGCCCCAGCGGCGGACGAAAGACAACGTCCCACGGTGTCGCGAGAAAGGTATTACGGTAGCCCTGGAATTCTCCGTCGTCGGTGGCGGACTCTTCCAGCACTTGCGGCTGGCGAGCATGGTGTTCGATCTGCGTGATCAGCCACAGATCATTCCAGGCCTGACGCGGGTGCTCCGCCAGTTGCAGGAAATGTCCGCAAACCAATGCCGATTGATCGCTGCTGCCTTCAGCCTGACGGAAGTCCGCGCCGTGGCGTTCGAGGGTTCTTTGTGTGAGTTTTTTGCCGTAGTCGCGGTCGGTGAATTGACCCGGAAAGTGGTAGTCCTCGAGCACCGGCAGTTGCTCGTTGTCGAGGCGGCTTTCGAGTTGCACGCCGGGCTTTTTGAAGTCGTAGTCGCGACGTGTAACGGCTGTAGTCCGGGTTTCCACTCGTACGCTGAAACGCTTGATCGCCGGTTCACGGGCGGCCATGCCGCTACCGGGCAGGTACAGGGTGGGTTCGGGCAGGCGCGGGAAAGCGGTTTGGTCGTCGCCGAACACCAGCAGATGGCCGTCGGGGCTGTGCTGGAAGTGGAAGTGAATGCCGACCTCGGCGCACAAGCGCTGGATGAATGCCAGGTCGCTTTCGGCGTATTGCACGCAGTACTCGCGGTCGGCGTAGTCGCTGCCGAGCTGGAATTCAAAGGCATCGCGCTGGATGCCGTGGTCCTTGAGGATTTGCGCGATGATGTCCGGCACGTTTTTGTGCTGGAAGATCCGCTGATTGATGCGGTGGCCAAGGTAGGTCAGGCGCGGTACGAGAGTGACTTGGTAGCGTGTCAGACGTTTACCGGAATCGCCTTGGCCGATGCGATAAATCTGACCGTGGATACCGCAACCTTGTGCACCAAAACTCAGAAATGCCTGACGGTGCAGCAGGCTTTCGAGTTCGAGGTCGGGCCGCTCACTGACCAGCTCAAGGTCAAAATGGAAGGGTTGGCTGACGGCTTCCTTGCCCGTGAACTCAAGCACTTTGAGCTCATTCTGGACGCCTTCGAGGGTCAACGTGAAACGCGGTTGATTGGCAGGCGCGAACATCCGATGTGTCTCTGCAGAATGAAGGCGGGCGATTCTGCATGAGCATCAAGGGCGTTTGAGCGGAGGTCAGGAAAATCAGATTTGCCCTACTTGCTTAGAGGATTTTCCTGAAGGGAACAGTACGTTTGGCTACAGACATTCTCTGCTTAGGGACTGTGTTGAGGCGGATGACGCCATCGCGAGCAAGCTCGGCTCCCACAGGTTTTGTAGGCCATCGCGCATAAAAAAACGGCCCGCCTCCTTTAAGGAAGCGGACCGTTTTTTGGGCGAACGATCAGGGCATTACGCCCTGCCCGATCACTTGTTCAGGCGGAAATCTTTCTCGGCGGCAGCGAAGCGTTGCAGCATGCCTTGAGTCGGAGCGCCCATTTTGCTGACGAAGAAGATCGCCAGGCTGGCGAAGATGAAGCCTGGGATGATTTCGTACAGGCCCAGCAGTTCGAAGTGTTTCCAGACGATCACGGTGATCGCGCCGACCAGGATCCCGGCCAGTGCGCCGTTGCGGGTCATGTCTTTCCAGATTACCGAGATCAGCACAACCGGACCGAATGCAGCACCAAAACCGGCCCAGGCGTAGCTGACCAGACCGAGTACGCGGTTGTCCGGGTTGGACGCCAACGCGATCGCGATCAAAGCAACCAGCAACACCATGGCGCGACCGACCCACACCAGCTCGACTTGCGAAGCAGTTTTGCGCAGGAAGGTTTTGTAGAAGTCTTCGGTCAGCGCGCTCGAGCACACCAGCAATTGGCAGCTCAGGGTGCTCATGACGGCAGCCAGAATGGCCGACAGCAACACACCGGCGATCCATGGGTTGAACAGCAGTTTGGCCAGTTCGATAAACACGCGCTCGTGGTTTTCGGTCACAGGACCGGCCACTTCCGGGTGCGCCGAGAAGTAAGCGATACCGAAGAACCCGACCGCGACGGTGCCGCCCAGGCACAGGATCATCCAGGCCATGGAGATGCGACGCGCCTTGGCGATCGACTTCACCGAATCCGCCGCCATGAAGCGCGCAAGGATGTGCGGCTGGCCGAAGTAGCCCAGGCCCCAGCCCATCAGCGAAATAATGCCGATGAAAGAGGTGTTTTTCAGCATGTCGAAGTTGCTTGGGTCTTGCGCTTCGATGGCCAGGAATGTGGTGTCAACGCCACCAGTGGCCAGCAGCACGATGATCGGCGTCAGCAACAGGGCGAAGATCATCAGCGTGGCTTGGACGGTATCGGTCCAGCTCACTGCGAGGAAACCGCCGACAAAGGTGTAGGCAATTGTCGCTGCGGCACCGGCCCACAGCGCCGTTTCGTAGGACATGCCGAAAGTGCTTTCGAACAGACGAGCGCCGGCGACGATGCCGGAAGCGCAATAAATGGTGAAGAACACCAGAATCACGATCGCCGAGATGATCCGCAGCAGGCCGCTTTTATCTTCGAAACGGCTGGAGAAGTAATCCGGCAGGGTCAAGGCATCGCCGTTGTGCTCGGTCTGCACGCGCAGACGGCCGGCGACGAACAGCCAGTTCAGGTAGGCACCGACGATCAGGCCGATGGCAATCCAGCTTTCGGAAAGACCGGACATGTAGATTGCGCCCGGCAGGCCCATCAACAACCAGCCGCTCATGTCCGAAGCACCGGCGGACAAAGCTGTCACGACGCTGCCCAGGCTGCGACCGCCAAGGATGTAGTCAGAAAGGTTGTTGGTGGAGCGATAGGCCATGAAGCCGATCAGCACCATTGCTGCGATGTAGATCACGAACGTGATCAGTGTTGGATTGCTAACGCTCATACGAAGGATGCCCTGGCTTTGTTTTTATGTAGCGTCGAAGTGTGAAACGCCGACAAACGACAATGTTTGATCAGACGATTTCCGGCCCCGCGCATTTATGACTGATGTTTCCCCAGGAAAGCCATCAGCCGGTACACCTGTCTCATCGGACCGGTTGCACCTTGGGCGCGAATCCTATTCAACAATCTAAATAAGGTGCAACCAGTTTCTGGAGAATAAGTTGCACCTAGTCGGAATTACCGCCGAACGCGCCGTTTTTGCTCCCTTTTAAGGCAGTCCGGCAGTTTTACTAGAAGTAAATGCACCAAGCAGAAGCAGTACGTTCGTACCGGAATTTAATTCCTGACGAGCTGCTTATTATTCCGACAAAAAAAGGGTTGCACCCGGTTGCACCTCGATCAGCGCGCAGCTAATCTTGCGGCCAGCTGATGCCACGCAATCGTGGCAAACATGAGGATAAAAATATGGCTACCACCACCCTTGGGGTCAAACTTGATGACCCAACCCGCGAGCGCCTCAAGGCTGCTGCGACCTCGATTGATCGCACGCCACACTGGCTGATCAAGCAGGCAATTTTCAATTACCTGGAAAAACTCGAGGGTGGTGCAACCCTGACCGAGCTGAGCGGTTTGACCAAGGACGCCGACGATGCCGTCGATGCGCCAACGGATCACGCCCACCAGTGCTTCCTCGAATTCGCTGAAAGCATCCTGCCGCAATCGGTTCTGCGCGCTTCAATCACCTCCGCTTATCGTCGCCCTGAGCCGGAAGTCGTGCCGATGCTGATCGAGCAGGCGCGTCTGCCGGCGGCGATGGCTGAAGCCACCAACAAACTCGCTTCCTCGATTGCCGACAAACTGCGCAATCAGAAAAGTGCTGGCGGCCGTGCAGGCATTGTTCAGGGCTTGTTGCAGGAATTTTCCCTGTCGTCCCAGGAAGGCGTGGCGCTGATGTGCCTGGCCGAGGCGCTGCTGCGCATCCCGGACAAAGGCACCCGCGACGCGTTGATCCGCGACAAGATCAGCACCGGCAACTGGCATCCGCATCTGGGCAACAGCCCGTCGCTGTTCGTCAACGCCGCCACTTGGGGCTTGTTGCTGACCGGCAAACTGGTCGCCACCCACAATGAAACAGGTTTGACTTCGTCGCTGAGCCGCATCATCGGCAAGAGCGGCGAGCCGATGATCCGCAAGGGCGTCGACATGGCCATGCGCCTGATGGGCGAGCAGTTCGTCACCGGCGAAACCATCGCCGAAGCCTTGGCCAACGCCAGCAAGTTTGAATCCAAAGGTTTCCGTTACTCCTACGACATGCTCGGTGAAGCGGCGCTGACCGAACACGACGCCCAGAAGTACCTGGCCTCGTACGAACAAGCCATTCACTCGATCGGCAAAGCGTCGCACGGGCGTGGGATTTATGAAGGCCCGGGCATTTCCATCAAGCTGTCGGCACTGCACCCGCGTTACAGCCGTGCGCAGTACGAGCGCGTGATGGAAGAGCTGTACCCGCGCCTGTTGTCACTGACCTTGCTGGCCAAGCAGTACGACATCGGTTTGAACATCGACGCCGAAGAAGCCGATCGTCTCGAACTGTCGCTGGATCTGCTTGAGCGCCTGTGCTTCGAGCCGCAACTGACTGGCTGGAACGGCATCGGTTTCGTCATCCAGGCTTACCAGAAGCGTTGCCCGTACGTGATCGACTACGTGATCGACCTGGCTCGCCGCAGCCGTCATCGCTTGATGATCCGCTTGGTGAAAGGCGCGTACTGGGACAGCGAAATCAAGCGCGCCCAAGTCGAAGGCCTGGAAGGTTATCCGGTCTACACCCGCAAGGTGTACACCGACGTTTCCTACATTGCCTGTGCGCGCAAACTGTTGTCGGTGCCGGAAGTCATCTATCCGCAGTTCGCCACCCACAATGCGCACACCCTGTCGGCCATTTACCATATCGCCGGTCAGAACTATTACCCCGGCCAGTACGAATTCCAGTGCCTGCACGGCATGGGCGAACCGCTGTACGAACAGGTTGTAGGCAAAGTTTCCGAAGGCAAGTTGAATCGTCCGTGCCGCGTGTACGCTCCGGTCGGTACTCACGAAACACTGCTGGCGTATCTGGTACGGCGTTTGCTGGAAAACGGCGCGAATACTTCGTTCGTCAACCAGATTGCCGATCAGTCGATTTCGATTCAGGCGTTGGTCGCCGATCCGGTGGCCAGCATCGAGCAGATGGCTACCGTGGAAGGCGGCTTCGGTCTGCCCCACCCGCGCATTCCGCTGCCGCGTGACCTGTACGGTGCCGAGCGCGCCAACTCCAGCGGCATCGACATGGCCAACGAACATCGTTTGGCCTCGCTGTCCTGCGCGCTGCTGGCCACCGCGCACAACAACTGGAAAGCCGCGCCGATGCTCGGTTGCGTTTCCAGCACTGAAACCCCGGCGCCGGTGCTCAACCCATCGGACCTGCGTGACGTGGTCGGTCATGTGCAGGAAGCCACTGTCGAAGACGTTGATAACGCGATCCAGTGCGCCTTGAACGCCGCACCGATCTGGCAGGCTACCCCGCCGGCCGAACGCGCGGCGATTCTCGAACGTGCTGCCGATTTGATGGAAGGCGAGATTCAGCCGCTGATGGGCCTGCTGGCTCGCGAAGCCGGCAAGACCTTCGCCAACGCCATCGCCGAAGTGCGCGAGGCTGTGGACTTCCTGCGTTATTACGCGGTGCAGGCACGTAACGATTTCAGCAACGACGCGCACCGCCCGTTGGGTCCGGTGGTCTGTATCAGCCCGTGGAACTTCCCGTTGGCGATCTTCAGTGGCCAGGTTGCTGCGGCATTGGCCGCCGGTAACCCGGTCCTCGCCAAGCCTGCCGAACAGACGCCGCTGGTGGCCGCGCAAGCCGTGCGTTTGCTGCTTGAAGCCGGGATTCCCGAAGGCGTGCTGCAACTGCTGCCGGGCCGTGGCGAAACCGTTGGCGCGCGTCTGGTCGGTGACGATCGGGTCAAAGGCGTGATGTTCACCGGTTCCACCGAAGTCGCGCGCTTGCTGCAACGCAACGTCGCCGGTCGCCTCGACGCACAAGGTCGGCCAATTCCGCTGATCGCCGAAACTGGCGGGCAGAACGCGATGATCGTCGACTCTTCGGCGCTCACCGAACAAGTGGTCATCGACGTGGTTTCGTCGGCCTTCGACAGCGCCGGCCAACGTTGCTCGGCCCTGCGCGTGCTGTGCTTGCAGGAGGATTCCGCCGACCGTGTCATCGAAATGCTCAAAGGCGCGATGGCTGAATGCCGTCTCGGCAACCCAGAGCGTCTGTCCGTGGACATCGGCCCGGTGATCGACGCCGAAGCCAAGGCTGGCATCGAGAAACACATTCAGGGCATGCGCGACAAAGGTCGCAATGTCTACCAGGTGGCCATCGCCGATGGCGAAGAAGTCAAACGCGGCACTTTCGTGATGCCAACGCTGATCGAACTGGAAAGCTTCGATGAGCTGCAACGCGAGATCTTCGGTCCAGTGCTGCACGTGGTTCGTTACAAGCGCAAAGACCTCGACCAGTTGATCGGCCAGATCAACGCTTCCGGCTACGGCCTGACGCTGGGCGTGCACACGCGCATCGACGAGACCATCGCCAAGGTGATCGATAACGTCAACGCCGGTAACGTTTATGTGAACCGCAACATCGTCGGCGCAGTGGTTGGCGTGCAACCGTTCGGCGGCGAAGGTTTGTCGGGCACGGGGCCCAAGGCTGGCGGCCCGCTGTACCTGTACCGTCTGTTGTCGACGCGTCCTACCGATGCCATCGAACAATCCTTCGCTCGCGGCGACGCTATCGTTGCCCCGGACGTGCGTTTGCGCGATGCCATGAGCAAGCCGCTGACCGCCCTGCAAGCCTGGGCCGACAGCCAGAAACTGGCGGAACTGAGCGCGTTGTGCGTGCAGTTTGCGGCGCAATCGCAGAGCGGCATTACCCGTGTGCTCGCCGGCCCGACTGGCGAACGCAACAGCTACGCGATCCTGCCGCGCGAACACGTGTTGTGCCTGGCAGAAGTCGAAGGCGATTTGCTCACGCAACTGGCGGCAGTATTGGCTGTAGGCGGTTCGGCGGTATGGCCGGAAGCTGACTTGACCAAGGCATTGTTCGCACGTCTGCCGAAGGAAGTTCAGGCGCGGATCAAGCTGGTTTCCGACTGGAGCAAGGACGAAGTGGTGTTTGATGCGGTCCTGCATCACGGCCATTCCGACCAATTGCGCGCGGCGTGCCAGCAAGTGGCCAAACGTGCCGGGGCGATTGTCGGGGTTCACGGTTTGTCGCAGGGCGAGACCAACATCGCGCTGGAACGCCTGGTGATTGAGCGGGCTTTAAGTGTTAACACCGCTGCGGCGGGTGGTAACGCGAGTTTGATGACTATCGGCTAACACTTGAGTGATCGTTCCCACGCTCCCGCGTGGGGGCGATCAAATGAACGCCTGGAATGCAAAACCTGTAGGAGTGAGCCTGCTCGCGATAGCGGTCTGTCAGTCACATCTGTTCTGGATGTGCCGCCGTCATCGCGAGCAGGCTCACTCCTACATTTGATTAGCGTTGCCCGCGACACACCATCACGCTCATCAATCATCCTGTTCAGCCCTCCCCGCGCGCGCCTAGACTCGGTCCATTCCCAAAAAAGGTAGGCCGACATGTCCGAGACGTTGCTCAGTTCCCGCAATCTGGCTTTCGAGCTGTATGAAGTCCTCGATGCCGAGGGCCTGACCCAGCGTGAGCGGTTCGCCGAGCACAATCGCGAAACGTTCGATGCCGCCATCAGCACCGCGCGCAGCATCGCCGAGAAGTTCTTCGCTCCGCACAACCGCAAGAATGACGAGAACGAGCCACGCTACGAGAACGGTGAAGCGATCCTCATTCCGGAAGTGAAACCCGCCGTGGATGCCTTCCTGGAAGCCGGTTTCCTCAACGCTGCGCGTAGCTTCGATGCCGGCGGCATGCAACTTCCGACCTTGCTCTCGCAAGCGTGCTTCGCGCACTTTCAATCAGCCAACGCGGCGTCCACCTCCTACCCCTTCTTGACCATGGGCGCGGCCAACCTGATCGAAAGTTTTGGCACCGAGGAGCAGAAGCAGCGCTTCCTGCAACCGATGATCGACGGGCGATTCTTTGGCACCATGGCGTTGACTGAACCGCACGCCGGTTCATCGTTGTCGGATATTCGTACACGCGCCGAGCCGGCGTCTGACGGCAGCTATCGACTCAAGGGCAACAAGATCTTCATCTCCGGCGGCGACCATCCGCTCTCGGAAAACATCGTGCACATGGTGCTGGCGAAATTGCCGGACGCGCCGGCCGGGGTGAAGGGCATTTCGTTGTTTATCGTGCCCAAGTTTCTAGTCAACGATGACGGCAGCCTTGGCCAACGCAACGACGTGTTGCTGGCCGGTCTGTTTCACAAGATGGGCTGGCGCGGGACCACGTCTACCGCGCTGAACTTCGGCGATAACGGCGAGTGCGTGGGTTATCTGGTCGGCAAGCCGCACCACGGTTTGAGCTACATGTTCCAGATGATGAACGAGGCGCGAATCGGCGTCGGCATGGGCGCGGTGATGCTCGGTTACGCCGGTTATCTGTACTCGCTGGACTACGCGCGCGAACGCCCCCAGGGTCGGGTGCCGGACAGCAAAGACCCGAATACCGCGCCGGTGGCGATCATTCAGCACGCCGACGTCAAGCGCATGCTGCTCACGCAAAAGGCCTACGTCGAAGGCTCGTTCGACTTGGGCCTTTACGCGGCGCGGTTGTTTGATGACACCACCACACTGGAAACCGCAGAGGCGCGCAAACAGGCGCATGAACTGCTGGATTTGCTCACGCCGATCGTCAAATCCTGGCCGTCGGAGTTTTGCCTGAAGGCCAACGAACTGGCGATCCAGATTCTCGGCGGCCACGGTTACACCCGCGAATACCCGGTGGAGCAGTATTACCGCGACAACCGGCTGAACCCGATTCACGAAGGCACCCACGGCATTCAGTCGCTGGACTTGCTCGGGCGTAAATTGGCGCAGAACGGCGGCGCCGGACTCAAGCAATTGATCCGCCTGATCGCCAATACCGCCGAGCGTGCGCAGGCGTATGAATCGTTGACCGCATTGCGTGAGCCGCTGGAAAAACTGGTCGCGCGCCTGCAAACGGTGACCATCGGTTTGCTGACCGATCTGGGCCAGGGCAAGGTCAATACCAGCCTGGCGAATTCGGCGCTGTACTTGAAAGTGTTCGGGCACACGGTGATTGGCTGGCGTTGGCTGGAACAGGCGATCCGCGCCGAGGAAGGATTGGCCAAATGCAATGCGGCGGATGTCAGCTTCTATAAAGGCAAGCTGCAAGCGGCGCGCTATTTCCTGACATGGGAAGTGCCGGGTTGCCACCACGAACTGGCGATTCTCGAGGCGCGCGATGATGTGTGCCTGGGAATGCAGGATGAGTGGTTCTGACCTTCAGAAATGTCGTCTGCCTGAAAACCAACCCCTCACCCCAGCCCTCTCCCCAAAGGGGAGAGGGGGAAAGGGAGCCGATCTTCACGGTTTTCAAAGCCTGAGTTCGACTCGATATTTCAGGTCGATGTAACCCGAAAGAACAAATCGGTCAGTCCCCTCTCCCCAGTGGGGAGAGGGGAAAGGGAGCCGATCTTCATGGTTTTCAAAGCCTGAGTTCGACTCGATATTTCAGGTCGATGCAACCCGAAAGAACAACCCGGCCAGCCCCCTCTCCCCAGTGGGGAGAGGGGAAAGGGAGCCAATCTTCACGGTTTTCAAAGCCTGAGTTCGACTCGATATTTCAGGTCGATGTAACCCGAAAGAACAACTCGGTCAGCCCCCTCGCCCCGCTGGGGAGAGGGGAAAGGGAGCCGATCTTCATGGTTTTCAAAGCCTGAGTTCGACTCGATATTTCAGGTCGATGTAACCCGAAAGAACAAATCGGTCAGTCCCCTCGCCCCTCGGGGAGAGGGCTAGGGTGAGGGGGCAGTCGTTACTGACACACCACAAACCTCACTTCAACCGAAACCCGCCCATCTGTCGCGCGAGGTCATCGGCCAATCGCTGCAGCATCTGGCAATCCTCACGACACGCGCGGACTTCCCCGGCCGTCGCTCGCGCCAGATCGGAAATCCCTTGCACGTTGCGGTTGATCTCTTCGGTCACCGCCGACTGTTCTTCGGTGGCGGTCGCCACTTGGTGGTTCATGTCGCTGATGCGCTCGATCTGCCCGGTAATCGCCGTCAACGAAGTGCCGGTGCGCTGGCTCGATTCAACGCCGGTGCCGGTCGCAGCCTGGCCCGAATGCATTGAGGAAACAGCATTCTCCGCGCCCTGCTTGAGGCTGCCGATCATCTGCTGAATCTCATCGGTCGACGACTGCGTGCGCCGCGCCAACGTCCGCACTTCATCCGCCACCACCGCAAACCCACGGCCCATGTCGCCGGCCCGCGCCGCTTCGATGGCCGCGTTCAGCGCCAGCAAGTTGGTCTGCTCAGAGATGCCGCGAATCACCGCCAACACTTGATCGATCGACGCCACTTGCTGCGCCAACTCACCCACCGCCGTCGCCGCAACGCCGATTTCGTCGGACATGCTTTCAATGTGGCGAATCGAGCCGCCAACCACTTCGCGCGCCTGCATCGCTTCATCGCGCGCGGTTTGCGAGGCGACGGCAGCGCTGCCGGCGTTCTGCGCGATTTCCTGCACAGTCAGGCCCATTTCGTGAACAGCGGTGGCGACCATTTCGGTCATTTCCTGCTGGCGCCCGGAGCGCTCGGCAGTGTTATCCACCACTTTCGACACCTGGCCGACGGCGGTGCGCAATTGTTCGCTGGTGGCGAGGACTTCGCCGATCATGCCGCGCTGACTGTCGAGGAAGCGGTTGAAGCCGCGCGCGAGGTCGCCCAGCTCATCGGCGCGACTGGAATCTAACCTGTGGGTCAAATCTCCACCACCGCTACCGATTGCTACCAGCGCCGCTGTTACCTGGCGGATCGGACGTACCAAACCACGGGCCAGCAACACCACCAGCAACAGGCACACCAGCGCCACCGCGAGGCCAATCGCGCTGCTCATCCACATGGCGCGGCGTGCTTCGGCGTAAATCTGCGACTGTGGCACTTCGGCCACGAGGGTCCAGCCGAGGTCGCGCAGCGGCAGGCTGAGCGCCAGGAAATCTTCGCCATCGCGGGTAAAACTGCTGCTGGTGGCAGATGCTTTTGAGGTAGCGGGATGACCCATCAAAGAGGCTGCCGCTGGGGCGCCAATCTGTTCGGCCAGAGAACGCTTGCCGCTGAATTGCGCCTCCGGGTGAACCTGGATCAAACCGTCGGAACGCACCAGATAGACTTTGCCGCGCTCACCGAAGCTGAAATTGTGGATCAGCTCCGACAGCTCTTTCATGCTCAAACCGAGCCCGGCAACGCCCACGACTCTGCCGGCCTGCTCGACTTTGAGGTCGATGAACAGCGCCAATTCTCCGGTCGCGATGTCGGTATCAATATTGAGTGTGCGCGGCTGGTCGCTGTCGAGGAACGTATAGAACCAGGCGTCTTTGGGGTTGGATCGGCTCAGCGTGCGGTCCAGGCCTTTTTCCGTGAAGTAATGGTTGGACGCGGTGCCGATGATCAGCGCGGTAAACGCCTTGTGCTCGGCGCGAATGCTTTCCAGGTACTTCACGAAGGTATCGGTCTGGGCACTGTTTTCGCCCTCGGCCAACCAGTCGCGCACCATGCTGTTGCTGGCGATGTCCTTGGCGGCGGTGAGGGGCTGAACGAGGATGCGCTCGATGTCGTTGCGCATCGCTTCGATGCTTGAAGGCAGCGCCTGCTCGACCAGATAACTCTGGGCGAGGCGGTTGACCACGAGGGTATAAACGCCAATCACGATCAGAATACTGACCAGCAGGGCGGTGCCCATCCCCAAGATCAACTGCCACTGAATGCTGCGTCGCCAGAACTGCATGGAACACCCCCAAAGAATAAGTGGCTGAAACCCTGCAACAGCCGTGCCGATTGTATACAACCCAAACGACAATTTATTCTTTGGTTGTGCTCAACGCCGATCAGGCCTGATTGATCGTCTTGGAGATCACTTCAACCGTGGCGCTGACTTGCTCTTGGTAACGGTCGAGTTCGAGTTGGTGCTGCTTTTTCATTTCGATCTGCTGCGAGCACAGGTTCATCGCAGCCAGCACCAGCAAGCGATCACCGATCAGCGTCGGGTATTTGCGCTTGGTGTCCGCTAACGCGGCTTTCAACATCAGTGCGGCGTCCAGCAGGGTTTGCTCTTCCCCGGCCGGTGCCTTGATCGAGTAGTCCTCCCCCAGGATCGAGACGACTTTCACCCCTGCGGCGCCCTGATTCATGCGCTGACAGGGCCGGCGCTGACGCGCTCAACCAAGGCCTGGATGCGCGCGGCGGTGGCGCCTTGTTTCTCTTCCTGTTCCATCAGGCTCAGTTGCAGGCTTTCGTTTTCATCCTTGGCCTGGGCCAGTTCTGCGCTCAGGGTCTGGTTGGTGCCGAGCAGGCTCTGGTTCTGTTGCACCAGGTCGCTGACCAGTTGTTCCAATTGACTTAGGGATGCTTCCAACATTTTGATTTTCCAAGCTTTTTCAAAGGGCGCGTACGATAAAGAAAAGTCACCACGGATGCCAGGGTTATTGGGCCGCAAGGCCTTGATTTCACTGGCGGGCGACCTTCCTCGCGAGTTTTAAAGACTGTGATTGGCGGATCTGGTTCCTGCACTTCGTCGCCGCGCCGCATGTGCGACAAATACGCACAGGGGCTCAAGACTTTAGTCACAGAACCGATAAGTCATGCATACAGCAGTCTTAGCCCGCACGGATGCGCTTTCCCCCCGGTAACCCCCATGTCCCTTCGTAATATGAATATCGCGCCGCGCGCGTTCCTCGGCTTCGCCCTGATTGGCGGCCTGATGCTGATTCTCGGTGTGTTCGCCCTCAATCAGATGAGCAAGATTCGCGCGGCCGGTGAAGACATCGCCAACGCCAGCGTGCCGAGCATCAAAAGCCTCGACGAATTCACTCAGCTGACCCTGCGCCTGCGGGTGTTGTCGTACCGTTTGCTGATCAACCGCGAACCCGATGTGCAGCAGAAAACAATGGACCTGTTTGATGCGCGCAATCAGCAAATTCGCGGCGCGCAACGGGTCTACGAGCCGTTGATCGATGGCGCCGAAGAACGCGCGGCGTACGATCAATACGTGCAGTTGCTGGCGCAGTACCGTCAACTCGAAGACCGGATGAAAAGCCTGTCGCGCGCCAACCAGGTCGATGACCTGCGCAAAATGCTCAACACCGAATTGCTGACCAATTCGGAAGCGGTGAATAGCGCTTTGGCGAAATTGCTCGAGATCAACACCCGGCAAATCGCCGAGACCGATCAAGAAGCGACCGATCAGTATTCGTCGTCCTTTAATCTGGTCATCACTTTGCTGGTCATCGCCACTGGCCTGACCGTGCTGTTTGCCTGGCTGCTGACTAACAGCATCACCAAGCCAATCGCCAATGCGCTGGACGCTGCGGAAGAAATCGCCGAAGGCAACCTGACTCGCCCGATCATCGTCGATGGCGAGGACGAAGCCGGTCGCTTGCTGGCGGCGATGGCGAAGATGCAGGAAAAACTGCGCGACACCCTGCAACGGATCTCCGGCTCGGCCACGCAATTGGCTTCTGCAGCGGAAGAGCTGAACAGCGTCACCGACGAAAGCGCGCGTGGCCTGACTCAGCAGAACAACGAAATCGAGCAAGCGGCGACCGCAGTCAATGAAATGACCAGCGCCGTTGAAGAAGTAGCGCGCAACGCGGTGAGCACGTCCGAAGCGTCGAAAAACGCCACCACCTCTGCCGGTGACGGCCGTGACCTGGTGCAGGAAACGGTCAGCGCGATCGAACGCATGAGCGCTGATGTGCAAAGCACCGCGACGCTGATCGGCGACCTGGCTAACGAATCCCGTGACATCGGCAAAGTGCTGGATGTGATTCGCGGTTTGGCCGACCAGACCAATTTGCTCGCGCTGAACGCGGCCATCGAAGCGGCGCGTGCCGGTGAAGCCGGGCGTGGTTTTGCCGTGGTTGCCGATGAAGTGCGAGCCTTGGCGCATCGCACTCAGCAGTCGACCAGCGAGATTGAGCGGATGATCGGCAGCATTCAGAGCGGCACCGAGCACGCCGTGGATTCGATGCGTAACAGCACTGAACGCGCGGAATCGACGCTGAGCATCGCCCGTGGCGCAGGATTGTCGCTGGACACGATCAACACCGCGATTGTCGAAATCAACGAACGCAACCTGGTGATCGCCAGCGCCGCCGAAGAGCAGGCGCAGGTAGCGCGCGAGGTTGACCGCAATCTGGTGAACATCCGTGACCTGTCGGTGCAATCGGCGACCGGGGCCAATCAGACCAGCGCGGCGAGCAACGAACTGTCGCGCCTGGCGCTGGACCTGAACAACATGGTTGGACGCTTCAGCCTTTGATCTGAAATGAGCGGTGCGCTCAAGAGCCACCCCTCACCCCAACCCTCTCCCCATGGGGGAGAGGGGGAAAGGGAGCCGATCTTCGCGCGTTTCGAAATCTGAGTTCGACTCGAAATCGCAAACCGCTCCTGAGTTAGATGCAATCTTTCAGGTCGATGTACTTCGAACAAACACCTCGGTCAGTCCCCTCGCCCCTTTGGGGAGAGGGCTAGGGTGAGGGGCCGATCCCAAGCCGATCGAAATCGCAGATCCACCCCTGAGTTCAATGCAATCTTTCACGTCGATGTACCTCGAATAAACCCCTCGGTCAGTCCCCTCGCCCCTTTGGGGAGAGGGCTAGGGTGAGGGGGCGATCCCCAGCCGACCCCAAACCCAATCACCACACCGTCAAAAGCTTTTTGACAGCATCACATTTCAACAGGTTAGAATCGCTGGCACGCAGACTGCATGGTCAGTTTGTGCCTGTTTTTTTCAGCTTTCTGGAGTATTGCCTTTGAATGCGACGACCATCAACAGCCTGTTCTTGATCGGCGCGTTGCTGGTAGGTGCGAGCATTCTGGTGAGCTCACTTTCGTCGCGCCTCGGCATCCCGATTCTGGTGATCATCCTGGCTGTGGGCATGGCGGCCGGCGTCGACGGCGGCGGCATCATCTTCGATAACTACCCCACCGCTTACCTCGTCGGCAACCTCGCGTTGGCCGTGATCCTGCTCGATGGCGGCTTGCGCACACGGGTTTCGAGTTTCCGCGTGGCGTTATGGCCGGCGCTGTCGCTGGCCACGGTCGGGGTGTTGATCACCACCGGTTTGACCGGCATGGCGGCCGCTTGGCTGTTCGACCTCAACATGATTCAAGGCCTGCTGATCGGCGCCATCGTCGGCTCAACGGATGCGGCGGCGGTGTTCTCGCTGCTCGGCGGCAAAGGCCTGAACGAACGGGTGACCGCCAGCCTGGAAATCGAATCCGGCAGCAACGATCCGATGGCGGTGTTTCTCACCGTGACCCTGATCGACATGCTTGCCAGCGGCCAGACCGGCCTGCACTGGAGCCTGCTCGGCCACTTGATCCGTGAATTCGGCATCGGTGGCGTGATTGGTCTGGGCGGCGGTTGGGTCATGCTGCAACTGGTCAACCGCATCAACCTGGCCAACGGCCTCTATCCGATTCTGGTGATTGCCGGCGGCCTGCTGGTCTTTGCCCTGACCAACGCCTTGCACGGCAGCGGTTTCCTTGCCGTTTACCTGTGCGGTCTGGTGATCGGCAACCGTCCAGTGCGCAGCCGCCACGGCATTCTGCACATGCTCGACGGCATGGCGTGGCTGGCGCAGATCGGCATGTTCCTCGTCCTCGGTTTGCTGGTCACGCCGCACGACTTGCTGCCAATCGCCCTGCCCGCGCTGGGCTTGGCGCTGTGGATGATCCTGTTTGCGCGGCCGCTGTCGGTGATGGTCGGCCTGCTGCCATTCAAAGCGTTCCACGGACGGGAAAAAGCCTTCATCTCGTGGGTCGGTCTGCGCGGCGCGGTGCCGATCATCCTCGCGGTGTTCCCGCTGATGGCCGGCCTGCCGCACGCTCAGCTGTATTTCAACCTCGCGTTCTTCATCGTCCTCGTTTCGCTGCTGGTGCAAGGCACGAGCCTGCCGTGGGTGGCTAAATTGCTGAAAGTCACGGTGCCGCCGGAGCCCGCGCCAATCTCCCGTTCGGCGCTGGAAGTGCACGTCACCAGCGAGTGGGAGTTGTTCGTCTACCGCCTCGGCGCCGAGAAATGGTGCATCGGTTCACCGTTGCGCGAGCTGAAAATGCCCGAAGGTACGCGCATCGCGGCACTGTTTCGTGGTCAGCAACTGCTCCATCCGTCGGGTAGTACCGTGCTCGAAGTCGACGATTTGCTCTGCGTGATCGGCCATGAACACAACCTCCCGGCCCTCGGCAAACTGTTCAGTCAGGCGCCGCAACGCGGTCTGGATTTGCGCTTCTTCGGCGACTTCGTACTCGAAGGAGATGCCCAGCTGGCTGCGGTTGCGGCGCTGTACGGGTTGAAGGTCGAAGGCATCGATCCGGACATGTCGCTGGGCCGCTTCATCGCGCAGAAAGTCGGCGGTGCGCCAGTCGTGGGCGACCAGGTGGAATGGAACAGTACCATTTGGACGGTCGCGGTCATGGACGGGAACAAGATTGGCAAAGTGGGCGTCAGATTCCCCGAAGGAAGTCGCCCAGGCCCGGGGCTCTTCCTCTAAACTGCCATTCTTTTCACCTAGTTCCAGACCGGTATCTATGCCAACCCTGCGCTCCCTGTTCGCCATCGCCCTGCTGGGCCTGAGTCTTTCCATTGGTCCATTGCAAGCTGCGGAGCCGCCCACCAGCGAAGCCGTGCAGGCGAACCTGGACAAGATTGCCGACCGCAAACTGCCCGAGGCCGACCAGAAAGCCCTGCAGTCACTGCTTCAAGGCACGCTGACCCAGCTCAACAACAAGAAAGATTACGAGCAGAAACTCAGCGATCTGAAGCAGCAACTGGCCACCGCGCCCAAGCTCAACATCGAGAATCAGCGCGAACTGGTCCGGCTCAAAGGCACCAAAGTGCTGCCGGTGGCACAACGCTACGCCAACTCTTCGATCCAGCAACTCGAACAGATGCTGACCGAGCGCTCCACCCAGCAAAGCGATCTGCAAAAAGCCCTGTCTGAAGCCAACAGCCTGATCATCACCGCGCAGACGCGGCCCGAGCGCGCGCAAGCCGAGATCGCCAGCAGCCAGACGCGCATCCAGCAGATCAACAACATCCTCAAGGCCGGCAAAGATAACGGCAAGACCTTGAGCGGCGAGCAGCGCGATCAGCTGAATGCCGAACTCGCGGCGCTCAACGCGCTGATTCCGCTGCGTCGCCAGGAACTGGCCGGCAACAATCAGTTGCAGGATCTGGGCAACAGCCAGCATGACTTGCTCTCGGAAAAGACCACACGTCTGGACCAGGAAATCCAGGAACTGCAAACGCTGATCAACCAGAAGCGTCTCGCGCAGTCCCAGGAAACCGTGACGCAACAGTCGATTGAAGCGCAGAAGTCCGGCAGCAGCAGCTTGCTGGCGGTCGAAAGCGCGGCCAACCTGAAGCTCTCCGATTACTTGCTCAAGAGCACCGACCGTCTCAACGAAGTCACCCAGCAGAACCTGCAAACCAAACAGCAACTCGACAGCGTGACCCAGAGCGATTCGGCGCTGGACGAGCAGATCAACGTGCTCAAGGGCAGCCTGCTGCTGTCGAAGATTCTCTATAAGCAGAAACAAGCACTGCCGCGCCTGCAACTTGATCGCGACCTCGCGGACCAGATTGCCGACATTCGTTTGTATCAGTTCGAAGTCAGCCAGCAGCGCGAATTGCTCAGCAACCCAGCGGCCTACGTCGACAATCTGTTGTCGACGCAACCGCCGGAGCAAGTCACCCCGCAATTGCGCAAAAGCCTGCTGGAACTGGCCAACACTCGCTCCGACCTGCTGGAGCGGCTGAACCGCGAATTGAGCGCGGTGCTCAACGAATCGATCACCCTGCAACTCAATCAGAAACAATTGCTCAGCACCGCGCAGAGCCTGCGCGCGACGCTCGACGAGCAGATGTTCTGGATTCCCAGCAACAAACCGCTGGACCCGGAATGGATGCGCGGCGTGCCGGAGCGCTTGCAACGTCAGGTCACCACGCTGCCGTGGACGTCGAGCCTGAGCGAATTGATTGATGGCCTGGTGCAGCGGCCGCTGCTGTTCCTGCCGCTGGTATTGCTGATCGGCGCATTGTTGTGGCGCCGCAAGAATCTTTACGCGCGGCTGAACAAGGTTCACCAGGACATCGGCCACTTCAAGCGCGACAGCCAGTGGCACACGCCGCAGGCGATTCTGATCAATATTCTGCTGGCGGTGCCGGTGGCGCTGGGCCTGGCCTTGTGCGGCCTCGCGTTGCAATTCGACGCCCGCGGGCAAAACGCCAATATGGGCGCGGCGCTGATCCAGATGGGTCAGGCGTGGCTCGTGTTCTACACCGCTTATCGGATTCTTGCGCCGGGCGGCGTTGCCGAACTGCATTTCCGTTGGGAAAAACCTCAGGTCGAATTCCTGCAAGGCTGGATCCGTCGTCTCGGCCTCGTGGTCATGGCCCTCGTGGCCGTGGTGGCCGTTGCCGAGTTGCAACCGGCGGCGCTGGCCGATGACGTGCTGGGCATGCCGGTGGTGCTGACCTGTTACGGCTTGATGGCTTGGCTGCTCGGTCGCCTGCTGATCAGCAGCCCGACGCACGAAAGCGCTTCGCTGTTCCGTCGAGCGGTGGGGGTGCTGTTCGCGGTGCTACCAATCGCGTTGTTTGTCGCGGTGTGTTTCGGCTATTACTACACCGCGCTGAAACTCAGTGACCGCTTGATCAACACCTTGTACTTGCTGATGTTCTGGCTGGTGATCGAAGCCACGTTTGTGCGCGGCCTCAGCGTTGCCGCACGGCGCCTCGCCTATCACCGCGCCCTGGCCAAACGCCAGGCTGCAAAAGAGGCCGGCGAGGGCGAAGCCGTCATCGAAGAGCCGACGCTGGACATCGAAAAGGTCAACGAACAATCGCTGCGCCTGATCCGTCTGGCGCTGCTCGGCGGTTTCATCGCTGCGCTGTACTGGGTCTGGTCGGACCTGATTTCGGTGTTCTCGTACCTCGACAACATCACGCTCTACGAATACACCAGCGGCACCGGCGCGAACATGAGCATGGTGCCCATCAGCATCGGCGACATGCTCGGCGCGCTGATCATCATCGGCATCACGTTCGCCCTGGCGCGCAACTTGCCCGGTTTGCTCGAAGTGTTGGTGCTGTCGAAGCTCAACCTCGCACAGGGCAGCGCCTACGCCACCACCACGTTGCTGTCGTATGTGATTGCCGGCGTCGGTTTTGTCTCGACCTTGTCCACGCTCGGCGTGAGTTGGGACAAGTTGCAATGGCTGGTGGCGGCGCTCTCGGTTGGCCTCGGTTTCGGCATGCAGGAAATCTTCGCCAACTTCATCTCCGGGATCATGATCCTGTTCGAACGCCCGGTACGGATCGGCGACACCATCACCATCGGCAACCTGTCCGGCACGGTGAGCAAGATCCGCATCCGCGCCACGACCATCACCGATTTCGACCGCAAAGACATCATTGTCCCGAACAAGACGTTCATCACCGGGCAACTGATCAACTGGTCGCTGACCGACACCATTACTCGGGTGACGCTCAAACTTGGTGTCGACTACGGCTCCGACCTCGATCTGGTCAAGGCCTTGCTGCTGCAAGCGGCACGCGAAAACCCGCGCGTGCTCAAGGAACCCGAGCCGCACGTGTACTTCCTGAATTTCGGCGAAAGCACCCTCGACCATGAGTTGCGTATGCACGTGCGCGACCTCGGCGACCGTAACCCGGTGCTCGATGAGGTCAACCGCTTCATCAATAACGAATTCAAGAAGCAGAACATCAACATCTCGTTCCGGCAGATGGAGGTTTACCTGAAAAACCTGCATGGCCAGGAATACAAGTTGGTGCCGGTCGAGGAAGAGAACAAAACCATCATCTCGCGCGAAGTGCCCGCCGGTGTTTCAACGCAGGCCAACACGGATGCCTCGACGGATGTTGCAAAAGATCCTTCGAAGGATGTCTCGACCGGGCTCGCCAAGGATGACCCGGAACAAGAGCCGCCTCCGACCAAACTCGACTAACGCGTTTATCCCTAGCAGAATGCTCGGACATTCTGCTGGAGATGGCCGTTGAAAGCCCTCGACGAACTGACCTTCGATAATCGCTTCGCCCGCCTCGGCGACGCATTCTCAACCCACGTGCTGCCCGAGCCCATCGCCGCGCCGCGACTGGTGGTCGCCAGCCCCGCCGCCATGGCCCTGCTGGACCTCGACCCGGCGCTGGCCGAGACGCCGGTGTTCGCCGAACTGTTTGGCGGCCACAAGCTCTGGGCCGAGGCCGAACCACGGGCGATGGTTTATTCCGGTCATCAATTCGGCAGCTATAACCCGCAACTCGGCGACGGCCGCGGCCTGTTGCTCGGCGAGGTCTACAACGAGGCCGGCGAACACTGGGACTTGCACCTCAAGGGCGCCGGCCAGACGCCCTACTCGCGCATGGGCGATGGCCGCGCGGTGTTGCGCTCCTCGATCCGCGAGTTTCTCGCCTCCGAAGCCCTGCATGCCCTGAACATCCCGACCACCCGCGCACTTTGCGTGATCGGCTCCGACACGCCGGTGTGGCGCGAAAAACAGGAACGCGCGGCCATGGTCCTGCGCCTGTCGCCGAGCCATGTGCGCTTCGGCCATTTCGAATATTTCTACTACACCAAGCGCCCTGAGCAGCAGAAAGAGCTCGGCGAGCACGTGCTGGCCATGCATTTTCCCGAATGCCTGGAACAACCCGAGCCGTACCTGGCGATGTTTCGCGAAATCGTCGAGCGCAATGCCGAACTGATCGCCAAATGGCAGGCTTACGGGTTCTGCCACGGCGTGATGAACACCGACAACATGTCGATCCTCGGCATCACCTTCGACTTCGGCCCGTTCGCCTTCCTCGATGACTTCGACGCCAACTTCATCTGCAACCACTCCGACGATCAGGGCCGCTACTCCTTCAGCAACCAGGTGCCGATCGGCCAATGGAACCTCAGCGCCCTCGCCCAGGCCCTGACGCCGTTCATCAGCGTCGACGCCCTGCGCGAAACCCTCGGCCTCTACCTGCCGCTGTATCAGGCGCACTACCTCGACCTGATGCGCCGCCGCCTCGGCCTGACCACCGCCGAAGATGACGACCAGAAACTCCTCGAACACCTGCTGCAACTGATGCAAAACAGCGGCGTCGACTACACCCTGTTCTTCCGCCGCCTCGGCGATCAATCGCCGCAACTCGCGGTCGCGCAGTTGCGTGATGACTTTGTCGACATCAAGGGTTTCGATGCCTGGGCCGAACTCTATGTGGCCAGGGTTGCGCGCGAAGGCTTGCTCGACCAAGCGCAACGCCAGGTTCGGATGCACGCGGTGAATCCGCTGTACATCCTGCGCAATTACCTGGCGCAGAAAGCTATCGATGCAGCAGAGAGCGGTGACTACGCCGAGGTGCGCCGACTGCATGCGGTGCTGAGCAACCCCTTCGAGGAACAGCCGGGGATGGACAGCTACGCCGAACGGCCGCCGGAATGGGGTAAGCATCTGGAGATCAGTTGTTCGTCGTGAGTGCTTAAATAAACGTTTCTGCCGAGACGGCGAAGCGCTCAGCCAACCAGCGGATCTGTCGCACGTTGAGCTGACGCTTGCCGCTCAGGATTTCGGAAACCACTGATTGGGTTCCGACGCCCGGCAAGTCGCTTTGGCTCAATGCGTGCTCGCGCATCAAATAGCCGAGAACCTCGACGCCACTGGGTTTGGGCATCGGGTGATGCTTGTGATCCCACTCCTCAATCCAGTCGCCGATGATATCCACCAGACTCATCAACGGGTGGGACTCATCGCCGCCGGTCATCGCCAGCAATTCATCGAGAGCCTGGGCCAATTGGTCGTAGTCTTCTTCGTTTTTTGGTTTGCGCAGCAACGGGGCAACGAACTCCCAATGCTCGGCGGCTCTTTTGATCAAAATACTCATGTCCTTTCTTCCTTCCACTTCCCGCGCTCGTACTCGCGGTGATCGAGTACATGCTTGATATAGAGCTTCTGCGCACGGTATCTGACGTAGGCGATCAGCCGTAGCTTGTTGCCGCCGATATCGAAAACATGCAATTCACCTACTTTATCGATGGCGGGAAACAGAGCCTTCATTGCCGCAAAATCGTGCGGTTTGCTTCCTTTGGCCAATTGATACCAATGATCCAGTGCGCTAGCAGTCATTGGCCATTTGACCTTGGCTTCGCGTATGCGTTTTTCGGTGATGACATGCATGCAACATCCTTATCGCATTCTGCTATGGGGAGTTAATCACAGATTGGGGATATCGCAAGTTGCGATAACACCCGAAAGACCAGCGGTCTCACTGATTCACTCAGCCTAGTTTTCGCGCGATAGGCTGCACGATTGAAAATGTCAGCAGACGTCTCCAAATACAGGACATCGGCTTCTTACCAGGACCACCCTCATGTCTGAACCACTGCTAATCCCCTGCCCCCACTGCAACGGCCTCAACCGCATCCCCGCCGAGCGCATGGGCGATCAGCCGAAATGCGGTCGCTGCAAGGCGGAAGTGTTGCTGAGAAAACCTTTTGAATTGAAACAAGGCGATTACGCCAGCCAGATCAAGGGTGATCTGCCGTTGCTGGTGGATGTCTGGGCCGAATGGTGCGGGCCGTGCAAGTCGTTTGCACCGGTATTCGAGCAAGCGGCGGGGCAATTGGCGAGCAAGTGTCGGTTGGCGAAACTGGACAGCGAGGCCAATCAACAGTTGTCGGCGCAGTTGGGGATTCGCTCGATTCCGAGCTTGATCCTGTTCAAAAACGGCCGGGAAATCGCGCGCCAGAGCGGCGCGCTGCCATTGCCGCAGTTGCTCAGCTGGCTGCGTAGCCAAGGAATCTAAGCCCACCAAAGATCAAATGTAGGAGTGAGCCTGCTCGCGATGGCGCCCGTTCATTCAACAAAGATGTTGAATGTGAAGGCCCCATCGCGAGCAAGCTCGCTCCCACAGTGGTTCGGTGGTGGCTGTGGGGTCAGGCGTTCTCAAGCAGGTTATGCAGCTCAACAAATTGCTGGGTCAGTTTGTGTCGTGGATCAAGGTAGATCAGCGGCGTGTTCGCCTGGTGCGACTCCCGCATGCGCACCGAACTGCCCAGATAAACCGGCAACACCGGCAGGCCTTCGGCGATCAGTTCGTCGAGGATCTGCTGCGGCAGGCTCGCCCGGGCCTGAAACTGGTTGACCACAATGCCTTCAACCTCCAGCCCTTCATTGTGGTCCTCTTTCAACTCCTCGATTTCCGCCATCAGGCCATACAGCGCTTGGCGCGAGAAACTGTCGCAGTCGAAGGGAATCAGCACACGATCGGCGGCGATCAAAGCAGACACCGCATAAAAGTTCAGCGCCGGCGGCGTATCGAGGTAGATCCTGTCGTAGTCCTCGTCCAGCTCGTCCAATAATTTGCGCAGCTTGTTGATCTTGTGTTTGGCCTCGAGCTTGGGCTGCAGGTCGGCCAGTTCGGCGGTGGCCGTGATCACGTGGAGGTTGTCGAACGGGGTTTCGTAGATATCGACCTGGTTTTTCTTCGAGAACGGCCCCGAAGACAGGGTCTGCTTGAAGAAATCGGCAATGCCCATCGGGATGTCATTGCCGGTGAGCCCGGTCAGGTATTGCGTCGAGTTGGCCTGGGCATCGAGATCCACCAGCAGGGTGCGATAACCCTCGCTGGCGCTGACTGCGGCCAGATTGCAGGCAATGCTCGACTTGCCTACCCCACCTTTCTGATTGAACACCACACGCCGCATGTCGAAACCTCCGTGTATCAAAGAATTGCCCGAGTGTAGTAGTCCATGGCGCTGCTTAGCTACCTTGCGCGTATCGGGACTACACGGTCAGGTGCAAACTCTTGGTCAACAAAACGCAAAATCGCCCGTTGATCGCAGACTCGCCCGACAGATTTGCGCGCTGGAATGTGGATAATGGCAATACGACAGCTTTACCGCGAACCAACCGGTACATTTCATTGCGCAAAATGTAACCAACATTTGCTACACGCCCGCCGCACCGGGATAATGCGCGCCACTCGGCGTTCAGCGCCTCGTTAGGTCGGGCGCATATTTGTGCGACTCACCGCGTCAAGGAAAGCCCGCAGGGGCGGGATGAATCTCAGTGATCAACTTCAACATCGCCCAATGGCGCGCATGGGCCCCTGGGCTCGAAAGCGTGGACGATTGGCAGGCATGGTGCCGACAACCGGTCGCGCCTACCTGCAGCGATGCCGCCCCCGACGTGTCGTTTCTGCCGGCCATGCAGCGCCGGCGACTCAGCCGCCTGGCGCGGATGGCGTTCAGTGTTGGCTGGCCACTGGCCGATGGTCGGCAGGACCTACCGTTGGTCTTTATTTCCCGTCACGGCGAAACCCCGCGCACCTTCGATATTCTCAGCGATCTGGCCGCCGATCAGCCGCTGTCGCCGACCCAGTTCAGCCTCTCGGTGCACAACGCCGTTATTGGCCTGTGGTCGATCATGCGCGGCGAAACCAGTGAAATGACCGCCCTCGCCGCTGCCGGCGATGGCCTTGAACACGGCATGCTTGAGGCTGCGGCGCTGCTTTCGGAGGGCGCGCCCGCCGTGCTGCTGGTGGTCACCGAAGAACAACCGCCGCAAGCTTATTCGGCGTGGATCGACGATGTGCCGTTCCCTTACGCCGTTGGCCTGTTGATCACCGCCGGTGACGATTGGCAGCTGTCGTTGAGCAGCAATCCGCAGCAATTACCGAAAACCCACTGGCCCCATGCCCTGAATCTCTTGCGTACCCTGCTCGGCCAGCAGTCAACCTGCCAACATGCCTGGAAAAATCGTGTATGGACCTGGCAACGCAACCCGTAACCGGAAAAAACCGCGACGCCTACTACTGGCGTTTGCTGGCCACCGCCGCGAGCTTCGCCCTCTTCGGGTTGGGTGGGCTGTGCCTGCGATTGCTGGTTTTTCCCTTGCTCGGCTGCCTGCCCGGCGATGCCGCGACGCATCGGCTGCGGGCGCGAAAGACCGTCAGTCGCTGCTTCTGGTTTTTCGTGCGTTTCATGGCCCGCGCAGGCGTGCTGACTTACGACATTCAAGGCGCGGAAAAACTGGGCCGGCCGGGGCAAATGATCATCGCCAACCACCCGTCGCTGATCGACGTGGTGTTTCTGATCGGTCTGGTGCGCCACACCAATTGCGTGGTGAAAAAGAGCCTTTGGGAAAACCCGTTCACCCGTGGCCCGTTGCGCAGCACCGAATACATCAGCAACGACGGCAGCATGGACATGCTCGACGCCGCGGCCGACGCGTTGAAAAGCGGCCAGACCCTGATCATTTTCCCCGAAGGCACGCGCACCCAGCCCGGCCAGCCACCGGCCTTTCATCGGGGTGGCGCGGCCATTGCCCTGCGTGGTGCGAAAATCCTCACACCGGTGATTATCAAGGTCAGCCCGACCACCCTGACCAAAGCCGAACCCTGGTATCGCATCCCGAAACGGCGCGTGCACTTCAGTTTCCGTGTCGGGGCCGATATAGACCCACAGACCTTCGCCGCGCAAGGCCCTGCCCCGCAAGCCTCGCGCAAGCTCAACGATTATTTGCACACCTACTTTATTAAGGAGCTCGCCGAAGATGAGCGATCTGCACACCAATAGCCTCGAGCAGGATATTAAACAACTGATCATCGAAGCCCTCGGCCTCGAAGACATCAGTGCCGACGACATCGGCAACGACCAGACCCTGTTTGGCGAAGGCTTGGGCCTGGATTCGGTCGACGCTCTGGAACTGGGTCTGGCGATCCAGAAAAAGTACGGCATCAAGATCGACGCCGATGCCAAAGACACGCGCAATCATTTCAGCAACGTGGCGAGCCTTGCGGCGTTCGTCACCGCAAAACAGGCAGCTTGAGACCGGACCATGCAAACTCGTGATGACATTTTCAACACCCTGCGCGATGCCTTGGTCGAACTCTTCGAGCTGGAGCCCGAGCGCGTCAGCCTCGACGCCAACCTGTATCAGGACCTGGAAATCGACAGCATTGACGCGGTCGACCTGATCGACCACATCAAGCGCCAGACCGGCAAAAAGATCGCTGCCGAAGAATTCAAATCGGTGCGTACCGTCCGCGATGTGGTCGAGGCGGTTTACCGTCTGGTTCAACCCGCCGCATGAGCCGAGTGATCGGCCTCGGTCTGCTGCTGGCGGGCCTGCTGTACCCCTTTGCGGTGTATTTCGGCATGGAGCACTTTGCCCCGTGGCAATTTGGCCTGCTGCTCGGCAGCCTGTGGCTGGCGCGCGCGCTGACCGGCGTGCGCCGGCCCGGCAGCCTGTGGATGGCCATCGTCGCCATCGGGTTTTGCCTGCTGCTGGCGCTGTTCGACAGCCCGGCGCTGCTGCGCTGGTACCCGGTGCTGATCAACGCGTTCATGCTCGCGCTGTTCGGGCTGAGCCTGAAATATGGCCCACCCATGGCCGAACGCCTGGCGCGCTTGCGCGAACCGAAATTGCCCGCAAAGGCGATTGTTTACACACGCAAGGTCACGCTGGCCTGGAGTGTGTTTTTCCTCTGCAACGGATTGTGCGCCGCCGCGTTGACCCTCTGGGCGCCGCTGAGTTGGTGGATGTTGTACACCGGCCTGATCTCCTATGGATTGATCGGCCTGATGTTTGCCATTGAATGGCTGATACGACAACGGGTACGAGGCCACCCATGAATTGGATAAAACTTGAGCAATTGCTGCTCAAGGCTCAGCCGGAACGCGCCATGACGGCCGCCCCGGCGCTGAATCACGCGCAGTTTTGCGCGCAAGCCCTGAGCTTCGCCGCCGGCCTGCAAGCCGACGGTGTCAAACGCATTGCCGTGCACCTCGAAGACGCCGCCAACCTGGCGATTGCGCTGCTCGGCGCCTGGCGTGCCGGGGTCAGCGTGTTGCTGCCGGCCGACCTGCAAGCGCAGACGCGCCAGCGCTGGTCGAGCGACGTCGATCTGTGGCTGACCGATCAGCCCGACGACGCGCATCTGGCCGACTATCAGCACGCGCCGCTGGCCGCCGCTGCGCTGGATCTGGATCGCTGTGAGTTGAGCCTGTGCACCTCCGGCTCCAGCGGCGAACCCAAGCGTATCGACAAAACCCTGCGCCAACTGGCCAATGAGGTCGAAGCGCTGGAACAGCTGTGGGGCGCCGATCTGGGCCAGTCCTGCATCATCGGCAGCGTCGGCACTCAGCATATTTACGGTTTGCTGTTTCGCGTGCTCTGGCCGTTGTGCGCCGGGCGTACGTTTGTGCGCAAGCAATTGGCCTTCCCGGAAGACTTGCAGCGCGCCAGCCGCGAATACCCGGCGTTTGCCTGGGTCGGCAGCCCGGCGCTGCTCAAACGCATGGGCGATAACCTCGACTGGCCGGCCCTGAGCGCGGTGCGCCGAGTGTTTTCCTCCGGTGGCGCGCTGCCTGCCGACGCCGCGCAAAGCCTGTTCGAACGCTTGCAGCAATGGCCGACGGAAATCCTCGGCAGCTCGGAAACCGGCGGCATTGCCTGGCGCCAGGGCCAAGACCTGTGGCAGCCATTCGCCGACGTGGTGCTGAGTCAGGACAGCGACGGCGCTTTGCTGATCGCCTCGCCGTATTTGCCTGCCAGCCACATCGAGCACACCGCCGACGCCGCGCGAATGGCCGCCGACGGCCGTTTCGAATTGCTTGGCCGGCTCGACCGGATCGTCAAACTGGAAGAAAAACGTATCTCCCTGCCGATGCTCGAACAAGCGTTGATGGCCCACGATTGGGTCGCCGACGCGCGGCTTGGCGTGGTCCAGGAAAACCGTGCTTCGCTGGGCGCGCTGCTGGTGCTCAGCCAACAAGGGCTGCATGCGTTGCGCAATCAGGGCCGTCGCACGTTGACCCTGGAACTGCGCCAGCACCTGAGCCAGCATTGCGAAGCGCTGGCATTGCCACGGCGCTGGCGCATCCTCCGTCAATTGCCGCTGAACGCCCAAGGCAAGCTGCCGCAGGCCGGCGTCGAAGCGCTGCTGCTGGCGCCGCGAGCGAAGACCCCGGAAGTGCTGGAACAAGTGGAAACCGACGGTGAATGGAGCCTGCAACTGGCCGTGCCGCCGGACCTCGCCTATTTCAGCGGTCACTTCCCGCAAACCCCGGTTTTGCCCGGCGTGGTGCAAGTGGATTGGGCGCTGAGCCTCGGCCAGCAATTGATGAACCTGCCGAGCCGCTTCGCCGGCATGGAAGTGCTGAAATTCCAGCAACTGGTGCGCCCGGGCGACGAAATCCAATTGCACCTGCGTTTCGACGCGGTGCGCAGCAAATTGTATTTCGCCTTCCGCAACGACACCGCCACCTGCTCCAGCGGACGGATTGTGCTGGAGGCGTCCTGTGGATAAGTTGAATTCCTGTGTAGCAGCTGCCGCAGGCTGCGTCCGAGTGCGAAGCGCTCGCAATCAGGCCGCCATGGTGATGAAGCATCTCGTTGATCTGGTTTGCGACCGCTTCGCGGCCGGACGCAGGCTTCGCCAGCTGCTACAAGGGTGCGGCGGGTATCAAAATGCATAACCCCTGCGCAATCATCCCGGTCTACAACCACGAAACCGCGATCACCACGGTCGTCGATGCCCTGATCGCTCAGGGTTTGCCGTGCATTCTGGTCGATGACGCCAGCACCCCGACCTGCGCGAAAGTGCTCGACCAACTGGCGCAGCGCGATGACGTTTTCCTGGTCCGTCTGACTGTCAATCAAGGCAAGGGCGGCGCGGTCATGACGGGTCTGCGCGAAGCCTCGCGGCTGGGCTTCAGCCACGCCTTGCAAGTGGACGCCGACGGCCAGCATGACCTCGCCGACGTCGCGACTTTCATCGAGCAATCGCGGGCCAATCCGGCAGCGTTGATCTGCGGTTATCCGCTGTACGACGCCAGCGTGCCCAAGGGCCGTTTGTATGCGCGGTACCTGACCCACGTGATGGTCTGGATCAACACCTTGTCGCTGCAGATCCGCGATTCGATGTGCGGTTTTCGCGTCTATCCATTGCCGCCAACCCTGGCGTTGATCAGCTCGGCGAAAATCGGCAAACGCATGGATTTCGACTCGGACATTCTGGTGCGCCTGTCGTGGCGCAATCAGCCGATGTTGTGGCTGCAAACCAAGGTCCATTACCCGCTGGACGGCGTCTCGCATTTTCGCCTGTTCCACGACAACGTCCTGATCTCGAGCATGCACACCCGGCTGTTCTTCGGCATGTTGCTGCGCGCGCCGCTGATCCTCTGGCAACGGTGGCGCACATGACCGCCAATACCGATAAAAAGCACTGGGCCGACCGCCAGGAGCGCGGCAGTTTCTGGCTGATGAAATTCACCGCCGTTTGCGCCAAAGTCCTTGGCCGACGGCTGTTGAGCCCGCTGCTGTACGGCATCGTGCTGTACTTTTTCCTGTTCGGCCGCAGCGCGCGTAAAAGCGCCTGGCAGTACCAGCAGCGCCTCGCCGACTGGAGCGCTCGCGCGCAATTGCGCCCGACGCACTGGCGCGTGTTCGGCCAGTTCATGGCGTTCGCCGATTCGATGCTCGACAAGCTCGACGTGTGGAACGGCAAGCTCAGCATCAACCAAATCGAAATCGTCGACCCGGCGTTGCTGCGCACGCAACTGCGCGGCACCCGTGGCCAACTGCTGGTCGGCGCGCACCTGGGCAACCTTGAAGTCTGCCGCGCACTGGCGGAAATCGGCGAGCAGGTGACGATGAATGTGCTGGTGCATACCAAGCACGCCGAGCAGTTCAATCGCCTGCTCGGCGAGGCTGGCGCAAGCAATTTGCGCCTGATTCAGGTCAGCGAGCTCGACCCGGTGATCATGCTGCAATTGCACGAACGCCTGGAGCGCGGCGAGTGGCTGGCGATTGCCGGCGACCGCGTGCCGCTGCACGGTGGGCGCAGCGTCAACGTCGACTTTCTCGGCTACCCGGCAGCGTTCCCGCAAGGCCCGTGGCTGCTGGCCGGGCTGCTCAAATGCCCGGTCAATCTGCTGCTGTGCCTGAAGAAGCCCGACGGTGAATATCGCCTGACCCTCGAACCCTTCGCCGACGCCATCGTGTGGAAACGCAGCGACCGCGAGCAGGTCATTCATCAGTGGGCGACCCGCTACGCCGAACGCCTGGGCCACTATTGCCTTGAAGCGCCTCAACAATGGTTCAACTTTTACCCTTTCTGGAAAACCGATGACGACGCCAACGCTTGAGCCGGTAACCTTCGGCGAACTCCCTTTGCGCATCGAAGACGTGCTGGCCGTGGCCAACCGCCACGCGCCGACGCAGTTGCAGGGCGACCCTGAATACCGCGAACGCATTGCCAAAGGCGCGCGTTTTCTCGACTCGCTGCTGGACAAGGAAGGCGTGATCTACGGCGTGACCACCGGTTACGGCGATTCCTGCGTGGTCGCGGTGCCGCTGCATCACGTCGAAGCGCTGCCGCGTCATCTCTACACTTTCCACGGTTGCGGCTTGGGCAAATTGCTCGACGCCCAGGCGACCCGCGCGGTGCTCGCGGCGCGTTTGCAGTCGCTGTGCCACGGCGTTTCCGGGGTTCGCGTGGAACTGCTGGAACGCCTGCAAGCTTTCCTCGAACACGACATCCTGCCGCTGATTCCGGAAGAAGGTTCGGTCGGCGCCAGCGGCGATCTGACCCCGCTGTCGTACGTCGCCGCGACCCTGTCCGGTGAGCGCGAAGTGCTGTTTGGTGGCGAACGTCGGCAAGCTGCCGATGTGCATCGCGAACTCGGCTGGACGCCGCTGGTGCTGCGCCCCAAAGAGGCCCTGGCGCTGATGAACGGCACGGCGGTGATGACCGGGATTGCCTGCCTCGCCTTCGCCCGTGCCGATTATCTGCTGCAACTGGCCACGCGCATCACCGCGCTGAACGTGGTCGCGCTGCAAGGTAATCCGGAGCATTTCGACGAGCGCCTGTTCGCCGCGAAACCGCATCCGGGGCAGATGCAAGTCGCCGCGTGGTTGCGCAAGGATCTGGCGATCGACGCGCCCACCGCGCCGCTGCATCGTCTGCAGGATCGCTATTCCCTGCGTTGCGCGCCGCACGTACTTGGCGTGTTGGCCGACAGCCTGAACTGGCTGCGTTCGTTCATCGAAATTGAGCTCAACAGCGCCAACGACAACCCGATCATCGACGCCGAAGCCGAGCGCGTGCTGCACGGCGGGCACTTCTACGGTGGCCACATTGCGTTCGCCATGGACAGCCTGAAAAACCTCGTCGCCAACGTCGCCGATCTGCTGGATCGACAACTCGCGCTGCTGGTCGACGAGCGTTACAACCACGGTTTGCCGAGCAACCTGTCCGGCGCCAGCGCCGAACGGGCAATGCTCAATCACGGCTTCAAAGCGGTGCAGATCGGCACCAGCGCCTGGACCGCCGAAGCGCTGAAAAACACCATGCCGGCCAGCGTGTTCTCGCGCTCCACCGAATGCCATAACCAGGACAAAGTGAGCATGGGCACCATCGCCGCGCGCGATGCCGTGCGGGTGCTGGAGCTGACCGAACAGGTCGCCGCCGCCACCCTGCTCGCGGCCAACCAAGGTGTGTGGCTGCGCAGCCGGGCGCAAGATGCGCGACCGCTGCCGCCCGCGCTGGCAGCGATGCATGAGGAGCTGGCGAAAGACTTTGCGCCGGTCATCGAAGACCGTGCGCTGGAAGGCGAATTGCGCCTGTGCCTGCAACGTATCGCCGAGCAACACTGGAGGCTGCATGCGTAGCAAAGGAGTGCTTCACGCCGATACGGAAATCCTCGTGCCGTTCTTTGATGTCGACACCATGCACGTGGTCTGGCACGGCCATTACGTGAAATACCTGGAAATCGCCCGGTGCGCGTTGCTCGACAAAATCGGCCACAACTACACAGCGATGGTCGAGTCCGGGTTTGCCTGGCCGGTGATCGACCTGCAACTGCGTTATGTGCGCGGCGCGGTGTTCGGCCAGACGCTGAACGTGCGCGCCAGCCTCGTCGAATGGGAGAACCGGTTGAAGATCAATTACCTGATCAGCGACCTGCAAACCGGCGAACGCCTGACCCGCGCCAGCACCGTGCAAGTCGCGGTCGAGATGAACAGCCGCGAAATGCAACTGGCCTCGCCCAAGGTCTTCACCGAAGCCGTCGAAAGGATGCTGCCATGAAGTTCACCCAACTCCTCTGTAGCAGCTGCCGAGCCCGCGAGGCTGCGTTCGACGGCGAAGCCGTCGCAAAACCTGCACATGCGGTACATCAGAAGAAACCCAAGGCGACTGCTGCGCAGCCGAACGCAGGCTTCGCCAGCTGCTACAGGTTCGTAGTGACGCTGGTATTGATGCTCGGTTTTACTTCGTGGGCACAGGCTTTCGATTTGCAGCAGTTGAGCGATCAACTGGCGAAACCCGAGGTCATCCACGGTAATTTCATCCAGGAAAAACACCTGCGCGCCCTGCCCCAGCCGCTGGTCAGCAAAGGCACCTTTGTCCTCGCGAAGAACCACGGTTTGCTGTGGTTGCTGAAAACCCCGCTGCAACAGGATTACCGCATCAGTGCCAAAGGTATCGCCCGGCGCGATGCCAACGGCTGGCAATTACTGCCCGGCAAGAGCGCCGGCGCCGAGCAGAACCGCTTGTTCCTCGCCGTCCTGCAAGGCGACAGCAGCGGTTTGCAACGGGATTTCGAACTGGCGCTGAGCGGCGATGCGCAGAAATGGCAACTGGTGCTGACCCCGCGCTCGATGCTGCTCAAGCAAGTGTTCAACCAGATCAACATTGATGGCGGCGAACTGGTCAACACCATCCAACTGCTCGAAACCCAGGGCGACAGCACGCTGCTGCGCATGCAGGACAGCACCAGCGCCCAACCGTTGAGCGATGCGGAGCAACATGACTTTGCCGAGTGAACGGATGCTCCCACGGCTGTTCCTGATCCTGCTGCTGGCGGTGCTCGCGCTCGCCGGTTGGCAGTGGCGTGACGGCGCGCCGCTGTCGGCCAACCTGATGGAACTGGTGCCAGGCACGACGCCGGACGCGCTGGAACTGCGCGCCGAACAACGCATGCAAGAACCGCTGAACCGCGAAATGCTGGTACTGGTCGGCCACGCCGATCGCCAGCAAGCGGTGGCCATGGCGCAAAAAATCGGCGAGCAATGGCAGGCCAGCGGTGTGTTCGAAAAGGTCCAGTGGACCTTGCAAGCCGACTTGCCGGCCCTGCGCACGCAACTGCTGCAAGGACGCCTGGCGATGCTCGGTGACGAAGATCGGCGCCAACTGATCGAGCATCCACAAGCGTTTATCCAGCAACGCGTCCAGGCCTTGTTTGACCCGTTTACCGGGTTCACGCTGGTGCCGAGCCAGGACGATTGGCTGGGCCTGACCGGGCGCATCCAGAACAGCCAGCCGCAGCACGGCGCGGTGCAACTGGACATCGGCAGCGGCGCGTTGATTGCCGATGCCGACGGCAAGAGTTGGGTGTTGCTGCGCGCGCGCACCACCGGCAACGCCTTCGACATGAACCTGCCGCTGCAAGTCGCCGACCTGCTCGAACACAGCCGCGAACAAGCCGCGCAGAGCGACGTGCAATTGCTCGCCGCCAGCGGGTTGCTCTACGCCGCCAACGGTCAACGGCAAGCCACGCGCGAAATGACCTGGGTTGGCGGCGGCGCCACGGTGGGCATTCTGCTGTTGCTGTTACTGGCGTTTCGGCGCTGGCGCGTGTTGCTCGCGTTTGTCCCGGTGCTGGTCGGCATGCTGTTCGGCGGTGTCGCGTGCGTGGCGCTGTTCGGGCATATGCACGTGATGACGCTGGTGCTCGGCTCAAGCCTGATCGGCGTCGCCGTCGATTACCCGCTGCATTACCTGTCCAAGAGCTGGAGCCTGAAACCCTGGAACAGTTGGCCGGCGTTACGCCTGACGTTGCCGGGGCTGACGCTGAGCCTGATCACCAGTTGCATCGGCTACCTCGCATTGGCCTGGACGCCGTTCCCGGCACTGACGCAAATCGCCGTGTTCTCCGCCGCCGGCCTGCTCGGCGCCTACCTGTCGGCGGTGTGCCTGTTGCCGGCGCTGCTCAAGGGCGCCGATCTGCGCCCGGCGCAATGGCCGCTGCGCGTCGCCGAATGCCTGGTGAGCCTGCGCGAAGCATTGCTCAAACAGGTCAAAACGCCGGTGTTGCTGGCGCTGTTACTCGCGTTTTGTGTCGGCGGAATCTTGCAGCTCGACAGCAAAAACGACATTCGCCAATGGGTCGGCATGCCGCAGCACCTGACCGATGAAGCGCAGGCCATTGCACGCATCACCGGCTACCAGCCCACCAGCCAGTTTTTCCTGATTCGCGCGGCCAATCAGCAAGAGCTGCTCGAGCGGCAAAACGCGCTCAGCGAGCGGCTGCAGCAACTGGTCAACCTCGATAAATTGCAGGGCTTTTTGTCGCTCAATCAACTGGTCAGCCAGCCGAGCGAACAACAGCAAGTGCGCGAGGCGCTGAACCAACTGCCGCAATTCTGGCAACCCTTGCTCGACCTCGGCGTGCCGGCCGAAGCGCTGCAAGCCGAGCTGGCGATATTGCAGGCGTTGCCCACCGAAGACATCGACGCGGCGCTGCTCGGCCCGCTGGCCGAACCTTATCGCACGTTATGGCTAGGGCCGACCGATGACGGCGGCGTGGCGGCGATGGTCAGCCTGCAAGGCTTGAATAACCCGTCGTTGCTGCGCGTGCAGGCGCTGGACTTGCCGGGGGTGCAACTGGTTGATCGTCTTGGCGAACTGAACACGGTGTTCGCCAAAACGCAGATCAGCGCCGCTGAATTGAAACTCGCATCGTGCGTGTTGATTGTGCTGGTGCTGATCCTGCCATTCGGTTTTGGCGGTGCGCTGCGCATCGTCGCGCTGCCGCTGCTCGCGGCGCTGTGCAGCCTCGCTAGCCTCGGTTGGCTGGGGCAACCGCTGACCCTGTTCAGCCTGTTCGGCTTGCTGCTGGTGACGGCGATCAGCGTCGATTACGCGATCCTCATGCGCGAGCAGATCGGCGGCGCCGCCGTCAGTCTGCTGGGCACCTTGCTTGCGGCAGTGACGACGTGGCTGTCGTTCGGTTTGCTCGCGGTGTCGAGTACGCCAGCGGTGAGCAACTTCGGTTTGTCGGTGAGCCTCGGTCTGGCATTCAGCTTCATTCTGGCGCCGTGGGCCGGACGCACCCTTCATCCGTCGTCACCGGCCGTCGCAGCCACGGAGCCGGTCGCATGATGATCGCGTTGTTTTGGGCGATGGCCCTGCTGCTGTTCGCCGTGGCGACCCGTGTCGGTCGGCACTTCGGGCTGATCCCGATTGTCAGCCAATTGCTCTTGGCGACCTTCGGTTTGCCGCTGCTGATGTACTTCTGGATCGAACCGGGCTGGCAACTCAGCGGCGCCGCGCTGATCTCGCCGGTGTGGCTGAAAAACCTCTACAGCCTGAGTTTTGCCTTGCTGCTGGGGCACATTCTCAGCGACGTGATCGACCTGCGACTGGACCGCCAGAGCCTGAAAATCGCTTTGCCGAGTTTCTGCCTGCCGTTCGCCTGCGGGCTCGCAACGGCCGTCTGGCTGTTGCCGGCGCAATCGTGGATCAGTTCGTTGGCGGTCGGTCTGGTGTTCGCCATTACGGCGGTGCCGGTGTTGTACCTGTACCTGCGCCACATCAATTACCCGCCCGCCGCGACCCGGCGTCTGGTGCAAACCGCGATCGTCATCGACCTCGCTTGTTGGACCTTGTTCGGTTTCGCCCAGGGCAGCCTGCACCTGAGCAGTCTGTTATTGCCGCTGGCCGGCGCGTGCCTGCCGTTGCTGTTGCGCCTGCTCGGTTTGCGCCAACCTTTACTGCACAGCGGTTGTTTCTTCGCGCTGCTGGTGGTGGCCGAGCACTTCAAGCTCAACGCGCTGATTTTCGGCATCGGTTATTTGCTGTGCATGGCCGCGCTGAAAGTGCCGCTGGTATTGCCGCTGCCGGCGCAGTGGATGAACCGTTTGCAGACGTGGATCGCCATCCCGCTGATCCTCACGTTCGGCATTGTCCAGATCGACGTGCACAGCGCCATGGCCAGCCTCGGCTGGTTGCAACTGGCGGCACTGCTGCTGTTGCCGATTCTCAGCAAAATACTCGGCAACTGGCTGGGCCTGGGTTGGGCCGGCGTGTCGTTTCAAGGCGCCAGCCGCTGGCGCGAAACCTTGCTGCTGAATATTCGCGGTTTGAGCGAGATCGTTTTCCTCAACCTGCTGCTGCAACAACAACTCATCAGCCCGGCGCTGTACTTCGCGCTGATGCTGATGGGCCTGATCGCAACACTGCTGCCGGCACTGGCCGGCATGCACCGCATCCCGCTGAACATCGCCGCCCCGGCAAGGAGTCCTCGTGCCAACAGTTGAAATGGAACATCGTCAGGTGGTGATCATCGGTGCCGGCCCTTCGGGGGCCATCGCCGCCGCGCTGCTCAAGCGCAACGGTCACGATGTTCTGGTGATCGAACGTCAGCATTTCCCAAGGTTTTCCATCGGCGAAAGCCTGTTGTCGCATTGCCTGGATTTCGTCGAAGAAGCCGGCATGCTCGACGCGGTGAACGCCGCCGGTTTTCAGATCAAGACCGGCGCCGCATTCGCCTGGGGCGAGCAGTACAGCGCCTTCGATTTCGGCGATACGTTCAGCAACGGCAAGCCGACCACGTTCCAGGTGCAACGTGCCGATTTCGACAAGTTGCTGGCCGATCAAGCGGCGTTGCAAGGCGTCGAGTTGCGCTACGGCGAGGCCATCGTCAGCGCCGATTTCAGCCTGGCGAAACCGCAACTCAATGTGCTGCGCGAGGACGGCAGCGAATACCGTGTCGAGGCCGATTTCGTGCTCGACGCCAGCGGTTATGGCCGCGTCCTGCCGCGCCTGCTCGACCTCGAAGCGCCGTCGAATTTCCCGGTGCGCCAAGCGGTGTTCACCCACGTCGAAGATCACATCGACAACCCAAAATTCGACCGCAGCAAAATCCTCGTCACCACCCACCCGATCCACCGCGACATCTGGTTCTGGAGCATCCCGTTCAGCAACGGGCGCTGCTCGGTGGGCGTGGTCGCGGCGGCGGAACATTTCGCCGGCCGGTCCGACGATCTCGACGCCTGCCTGCGAGGCTTCATCGCCGAAACTCCAAGCCTCGCCGGCGTGTTGAACAACGCCGTGTGGACACCCCGGCGCGGACCATCGGCGGCTACTCGGCCAACGTCAAAACGCTGCACGGCCCGGGCTTCGCACTGCTCGGCAACGCGGCGGAATTCCTCGACCCGGTGTTTTCCTCCGGCGTGACCATCGCCATGCGCTCGGCGAGCATGGCCGCCGCCGTGTTGCACCGCCAGTTGCAGGGCGAAAGCGTCGATTGGCAAACCGAGTTCGCCGAACCGCTGAAACGCGGCGTCGACACCTTCCGCTGCTACGTCGAAGGCTGGTACGCCGGGACGTTCCAGGACGTGATTTTCCATGAAGCCAGCTCGCCGGATATCCGCCGCATGATCGCTTCGATCCTCGCCGGTTACGCCTGGGATGAGCGCAACCCGTTTGTCAGCGAAGCGAAACGCCGGTTGAAAGTGATCTCGGAAATCTGCGCAAGGGACGCGACATGAGTTACCTGAGCGACAACTACGTCGAAGAAACCCGATTCGGTTTCTGGTTCCTGCGCAGCCACACCTGGCAACACCACGTGCTGCGCGTGGCGATCAATGATTTGCGCGGGTTGTTCAGTGAGTCGCTGCCGGCCAATCCGGTTTTGCTCGACGCCGGTTGCGGCCAGGGCAAGTCGTTCCAATACCTGCGCCAGACCTTCGCGCCGCAGCGTTTGATTGGCGTCGATGCCGACCCGCACAGCCTGAAACTCAGCGGCGAAGAAGCAGCGCGTAAGGGCATGCAGGTCGAGTTGATCGGCAGCGATTGCGCGACGCTGAATGTCGCCGATGCCAGCGTCGATCTGCTGTTCTGCCACCAGACATTTCATCATCTGGTGGAGCAGGATCAGGCGCTGGCCGAGTTTTATCGGGTGCTCAAACCGGGCGGCTATTTGCTGTTTGCCGAATCGACCGAGGCTTACATTGATACGTGGGTGATCCGCTGGTTGTTCCGCCACCCGATGCATGTGCAGAAAAGCGCTGCGGGGTATCTGCAGATGATTCGTCAGCAGGGTTTTGAATTCGCACCGCAGAACGTTTCCTACCCGTATTTGTGGTGGAGCCGGGCGAAGGATTTCGGTTTGCTTGAACGCTTTGGTTTGCGCAAGCCCAAGCCCTTTGGCCAACGGGAAGAAACCCTGGTCAATGTGGTGGCGCGCAAGCCGCTGCAAGGGGCTGTTTGATGTTTGGCGCAATTCAAACCAGTCGCAGAACTTGTGGGAGCGAGCTTGCTCGCGATAGCGGTGGACCTGCCTGCTTAAATGTCGGCTGTGCTGACGCTATCGCGAGCAAGCTCGCTCCCACAGGGTTTGCGGCGTTGTTGCGACTTGTGTTGGTGGCTTGTGCGTTGCTTCTCAGCGCCTGCGCCAGCCGTGCGCCGCTGCCCGAGCAGCTGCCGAACCTCGCGCTGCCGATGCAATTGCACATCCAGCGCCTCGTCGCCGATCAGCGTCAGGATTGGGTGTTGGTGATTCAGCAGGAAGGCCCGGCGCTGCGCTGGTCGATGATGGACTTGCTCGGCATTCCCCAGGCGCGGCAAAAGCTGCAGGACGGCGAATGGCACGCCGACGGTCTGCTGCCGCCCAATCCCGAGGCCCGCGAGTTGTTCGCCGCGTTGTTGTTTGCGCTGACGCCCAACGCCGAGTTGCAAGCTAACTACCCCAACGCGCAGCAGCACGGCGCGCAACGGGTATTGCCCGAGCATTGGGACGTGCGTTATTACGCGCCGAACAGCTTTGAACTAAGCCTGCCAAAAGGGCCGAAATACCAAGTCACACCGCTCAACGGTGACGCGCCATGACCGCCTACCTCAACGCCCTCGGGGTGATTTGCGCCCTCGGTCGCGACAAGCAGCAAGTCGCGCGCAATCTGTTTGCCGGCGATTGCTCGGGCATGCGCAGCGAGGCCGGTTGGGTCGCGGAACGCTCGTTACCAGTGGCGGCGGTTCACGGTGAATTGGCGGCGATACCGCCAGAGATGGCCGATCAGCGCAGTCGCAACAATCAATTGCTGCTGGAAGCCGCGCTGCAGATTCGTGCGGACATTGATCGCGCGATCCAGACCTTCGGCCACGGGCGCATCGGCGTAGTGCTCGGCACCAGCACCTCGGGCATCGACGAAGCCAGTCGCGGCTTGGCGCATTACATTCGCGAGCAGCAATTTCCTGCCGACTACGACTATCAGCAACAGGAACTCGGCGCCCCGGCCAACTTCCTCGCCGACTGGCTGCAATTGAGCGGCCCGGCCTACGTGATTTCCACTGCCTGCACGTCGAGCGCGCGCGCGTTGATGAGCGCGCAGCGTCTGCTCGACCTCGGCTTGTGCGATGCCGTGCTGTGCGGCGGCGTCGACAGTTTGTGCAAACTGACGCTCAACGGTTTCTCGGCGCTGGAAGCGGTGTCCGAACAACGCTGCAATCCGTTTTCGGCCAATCGCAACGGCATCAATATCGGCGAAGCAGCGGTGCTGTTCTTGATGAGCAAACAGCCGGGCGCCGGCCAATCGATTGCCTTGCTCGGCAGCGGTGCCAGTTCCGACGCGCATCACATTTCCGCGCCGGAACCGAGCGGTCGCGGCGCCCTGCAAGCGATGCGCAAAGCCTTGGGCCGCGCGCAGCTGCAACCGGCGCAAATCGCTTACCTGAACCTGCACGGCACCGCCACGCAACATAACGACGCGATGGAAAGCCTGGCCGTGTCGGCATTGTTCCCGGACGGCGTGCCCTGCTCGTCGACCAAACCGATGACCGGTCACA
Organism: Pseudomonas sp. 43NM1; assembly: GCF_002836905.1. Taxonomy (NCBI): domain Bacteria; kingdom Pseudomonadati; phylum Pseudomonadota; class Gammaproteobacteria; order Pseudomonadales; family Pseudomonadaceae; genus Pseudomonas; species Pseudomonas sp. 43NM1. Next base: position 41,612 of record NZ_MKGS01000091.1, read on the forward strand.
CCCTCGGCGCCGCCGGTGCGCTGGAGGCAGCGTTCTGCTGGCTGAGCCTCAGCGCCGACAATCCCCAGCACGCCTTGCCGCCGCACGTCTGGGACGGCCAACCCGACCCCGACCTGCCGCCGCTGAATTGGGTGACCCCGGCCACGCGCCTGGCGTCCACTGCACCTCGCTACCTGATGAGCAATTCGTTTGCCTTCGGGGGCAATAACGTCAGCCTGATTATCGGAGACGCCCCATGATTGACTGGCCGCTCGCCGAATTGCTGCCTCACGCTGGCGACATGATCCTCATCGAGCAGATCCTGTCGTTCGATGACGAGCAGATTCACACGCGCCTCACCGTCAAACCCGGCGGCTTGTTCAACCGCGCCGATGGCAGTTTGCCGGCCTGGGTCGGCATCGAGCTGATGGCGCAGAGCGTCGCCGCCTACGCCGGTTGCCACGCGCGCGCTCGCGGGGATGCGGTGGAGCTGGGTTTCCTGCTCGGCACGCGCAAATTCGAATGCAACGTCGAACATTTTCCCGCGGGCACCGAGCTGAGCATCCACGGCGTGCGTTCGCTGGAAGATGACAGCGGCATGGGCGTGTTCGAATGCCACATCAACGCGCCCGGCATCCACGCCACCGCGCGGCTGAACGTGTACCGTCCGCCGCAAGCGGCGCACTATCTTCAAGAATCCCAAGGAGTCGAGTGATGACTGAATCCGTACTGGTCACCGGTTCCAGCCGTGGTATCGGCCGCGCCATCGCGCTGCGCCTGGCCCAGGCCGGCCACGACATCGTGCTGCATTGCCGCAGCGGCCGGGCCGAGGCTGAGGCCGTTCAAGCCGAAATCCAGGCATTGGGCCGCACTGCCCGCGTGTTGCAATTCGACGTTTGCGACCGCGCCAGTTGCAAAGCCATTCTCGAAGCCGACGTCGAAGCCCACGGCGCCTATTACGGCGTGGTGCTCAACGCCGGGCTGACCCGTGACGGTGCTTTTCCGGCACTGAGCGAGGATGATTGGGACGTGGTGATGCGCACCAACCTCGACGGTTTCTACAACGTGTTGCACCCGGTGATGATGCCGATGATTCGTCGTCGCGCAGCCGGGCGTATCGTCTGCATCACCTCGGTGTCGGGTTTGATCGGCAACCGTGGCCAGGTCAACTACAGCGCTTCCAAAGCGGGTTTGATCGGCGCCGCGAAAGCGTTGGCGATTGAACTGGGCAAGCGCAAAATCACCGTCAACTGTGTCGCACCCGGCCTGATCGACACCGCGATGCTCGACGAAAACGTGCCGGTGGAAGAACTGATGAAAATGATCCCCGCACAACGCATGGGCACACCTGAAGAGGTGGCCGGCGCGGTGAATTTCCTGATGTCGGCGGAAGCCTCGTACATCACCCGGCAGGTTCTGGCCGTCAACGGAGGCCTGTGCTGATGAAGCGCGTCGTCGTCACCGGCATGGCCGGCATCACCTCACTGGGCAGCGATTGGGCGACCATCGCCGCTAACTTCGCAGCCAACCGCAGCGGCATCCGCAGGATGGACGAGTGGGACCGCTTCACCGAACTCAACACGCGCCTCGCCGGGCCGATCGATGACTTCAAGGTTCCCAGCCACTGGACACGCAAACAATTGCGCAGCATGGGCCGCGTCTCGCGCCTCGCTGTCGGTGCCGCCGAGCAAGCGCTGGCCGATGCCGGGCTGCTGGGCGACGAATCGATCAAGGACGGGCGGATGGGTGTCGCGTGCGGCTCGTCCACCGGCAGCACCGACGAGATCAAGGCGTTCGGCAACATGCTGCTCAACTCGGTCGCCGAAGGCCTCAACGCCAACTCCTACGTGCGGATGATGCCGCACACCACTGCGGCGAATATCAGCATTTTCTTCGGCCTCACCGGCCGGCTGATCCCGACTTCCAGCGCCTGCACCAGCGGCAGCCAAGGCATCGGCTACGCCTACGAATCGATCAAGTTCGGCCGCCTGCCGCTGATGCTCGCCGGTGGCGCCGAAGAACTGTGCCCGACCGAAGCCATGGTGTTCGACGCGCTCTACGCCACCAGCCTGAAAAACGACGCCCCGCAGACTTCTCCCCGCCCCTACGACAGTGGCCGCGATGGCCTGGTGATCGGTGAGGGCGGCGGCATGCTGGTGCTCGAAGAACTCGAACACGCCTTGGCCCGTGGCGCGCACATCCACGCCGAGCTCGTCGGTTTCGGCAGCAACGCCGACGGCCAGCACACCACGCGCCCGGAGCAAGTCACCATGCGCCGGGCCATGGAGCTGGCACTGGAAGACGCCGGGCTACAGCCCTCGGACATCGGCTACGTCAACGGCCACGGCACCGCGACCGAACAGGGCGACATCGCCGAAACACTGGCGACCAGCGCATTGTTCGGCGAGCACATGCCGATCAGTTCGCAGAAGAGCTTCCTCGGCCACACGCTCGGCGCGTGCGGCGCGCTGGAATCCTGGTTCAGCATCGAAATGATGAACCGCGACCTCTACGCCCACACGTTCAACCTCGACGAGGTCGACCCGCACTGCGGCAAACTCGATTACCTGCGCGGCGAATTCCGCCAGATGAGCAATCAGTACGTCATGAACAACAACTTTGCCTTCGGCGGCGTCAACACTTCGCTGATCTTCCGCCGCTGGTCGTAACTCACATTTCAGGGTCAAGGAGACCTTCATGCACTTCAAGAAAATCGCTGCCGCCGCCACTCTGCTGATCTGCGCCCTGCCCGCCGTCAGCCAGGCCCGTGACACCGCCGTGTACCTGCCTTTCGACAAAGCCGTCGCCGAAGCCACCCGCACCGGAAAAATCGACGGCAGCGTGAAGTTCTACCTCGCCGGCAACACGCCCGCCGGCAAAGCCACCGTCCTCAGCGCCGGTTCGGTGACCAACAAAAAAACCAACGCTTTCAACAAAACTGACGAAGTGGCCTGCGAATGGGTTGCCCAATCGGCAATCATCAGCCTGCACCAGGCAGCAAAAAGCGCTGGCGCAAACGCAGTGACCAACATCGTCAGCTTCTACAAAAGCAACGAACGCAAAGACGCCAAGAACTACGAATGCCACGCCGGAGCCATCATGGCGGGTGTTGCGCTGAAAGGTGACTTGGTTCAGCTCAAGTAACCCGAAGTAATCCCAAAACCCCGTGGCGAGCGAGTTTGCTCGCGCTGGGTTGCGCAGCAGCCCTAAAATCTTCGTAAGTGCGGAGATTTTGTGAGCGCTGCGCACTCAAGCGGTAGCAAGTTACCTCGCCACAACGAAAAGGGCGCCCTACGAGGCGTCTTTTTTTCACCCGGAAAACGCCCAGCAACTACTCCCCAGGCAACTCCGTGAAAAAGGAAATTTCAGCGCCGCATTTGGGAAACGTCCTAACGCCAACCCGTGAACCTCGGGAGTAATTTCGAGACTTCTCAGCTACACGTGGAAAGGCATCCATGGCGCGTAACAAGGATATTCCTCAGGTCTGGAAACAAGGAACTGGCGGCGGCAGCAGCGGAATAGGCATTCGCTACCTGCGCGATATGACCCCGACTGAACTGGCTGAGCGTAACGCCAGACAAAAATCCTACGAGAGCATGCTTGCTCGGCAGCAGGCGTATGAAGACCGCTACGTCGGACAGTCAAAAAAACATCAGCAAACATCCACAAATGGCTGCGTGTTCGCCAAAAGCTGCAACCTTCCCGACGGTGTTATCAACCACAACGACCCTGCCGGTTTTATCCCGGTTGAAAAACTCGCGAACTATGGGTCCTGGGCCGTACTGGGCACCGGCGCAGCAATTACGGCGCAAGGTCTACCACTTAAATGGATAGCCGGTTCGGCAACCAGCGCTGCCATCGCCCAACGCCTCGGCGGTTCTCTGTCCCTTCGTTTGGTCGAAGGCTCGACTGTCGTGGCAACAAGCGCCGCAGTCGGAACCGTGGCGCTACTGATGCCGAACACAAATCTTTCGCCCGACAGCGCTTTTTACAAAACCGAGCAATATGCCGAGTTGGAAGCGGGCCGAACGCGTGTCCGCGTCAACGCGAAAACCCTGCCTGATGGCACGATCAACGCTCATGGTTTTTACACCGGCGGAAAAAAAGAGTGGGAATTCGTCCCGATCATCAAAGCAATAAAAGAAGGAGAAACGTTTGTCGCAGACATCGGCAATGGTATTGGCCTGACATGGACGCCCGCGACGAATCCCGCCGGCACGCTAGGCATTCCAGCACTGGAAGGTGCCGCACCATTGCCAACTATTTGGGTGTATCCGCCCACTGAGCAAGCCAACAAAATACTGGTGAACCCGGAGCATCCACCCGACTATCAAGATGCGATTATCTGGTTTCCGGGAACGGCGCTTGAGCCTGTCTACATTATGCTCAGCACCCGCTACGAACCCGGCGTGGTCACGGGCTTCGGCCAGGATGTTTCCGGGGTTTGGCTTGCCGGGGCTAATGTTGGGGATGGGGTGCCAGTTCCAACATCGATAGCGAATTTACTCAGGGGGCGTGAGTTCAAAAACTTCAAAAAATTCAGAACCGCATTCTGGTTAGCCGTCGGAGACAACCCTGAACTTTTCAGTCAGTTCAATGAGGATGCTCAGCGCCGTTTGAAGTCAGGCAACGCGCCTGCGGCTCGGGATAGGGAAGCGGTGGGGAATCGAGGAGCCTTTGAGATACACCACGTCGTGAGAATTGCCGATGGCGGCGCGGTCTACGACATAGACAACCTACGCGTGAACACCCCCAAAAACCATATCGATCAACACAGATCAAAGTAGGTACAAAATGCAAACCATCGGCGAGTACACCGAAAAAGAGTTCATTCATTTCGTTCAGAAGATACGCGTGATCAATGAAAAGGGGAGCGACGAAGAACTGGGAGAAATACTCGCGAAATTCAGAAAGCTGACCGGCCATCCGAATGGCAGCGATCTAATTTTTTATCCTGAGCCAGGCTCAGATAACTCCGCTGAAGGCGTTACGCAGATTGTCAAAGCATGGCGTTCTGGTCAGGGGCTTCCGGGATTCAAGGACGAATAACCTGTCCAACCGCAGCAAGTGATGACACCGCCCCCCTGTGGCGAGCGAGCTTGCTCGCGCTGGGTTGCGCAGCAGCCCCAAAATCTTCGTAAGTGCGAAGATTTTGTGAGCGCTGCGCACTCAAGCGGTAGCAAGCTACCTCGCCACAACAGCGTTTTCAGCAATGCGACGCCGTTACGCGGCGGTTGTACTTTTTAGGTCTATATTCCCGATTACGTATTTTTTGAACAATGATCTTGCGCCGTATGCGGGCAGGATATTGAACACAGCAAAACACATCTTGACGGTGATTTGGACATAGATAATGTCGAGTATCGCGTCATTCGACATTGAACCGGAAAATGCAATAAAGCAGAAAATAAAGGTATCAATGATTACGGCGAAAAAAGTACTCAGGAAAACCCGTAAAAACAAGAACCTGGAATTCGTAAGCTCTTTTATCCTGCACAGCAAATATGAATTCAAATATTCAGACAACAGAAAAGAAATGGATGAGGCGATGAGTACCGATGAAACATGATTCATAACTTCGGTGTAAGGCGCATCTAACTTCCATTCTGGCACCCCAGGTAGGTAACTTGTACCACTTAACAAAATAATGATGAATGCATTGCTCGCGAACGCGAAAACTATGGCTCTTCGCGCAAGTTTAAATCCAAAAGACTCATTCAAAAGATCAACAATTAAAAATGTTAGCGGATACAGAAATAGGCCGGGCGTCACTATTACGTCAAACCGCTCCACATAAACAAGCTTTGTCGCGGCTATATTTGCAAAGATATAAAGAGCGAAAAGGAGCAAATTCAGAACCACGTAGGCCATCCAGGATCGTTCATTCCTGTCAGCCATTTCATAAGCAGTAAGCGCAGCGCCGCCCGAATAAAACTTTTTGTAAATGCTTTTAATCTCCATTCTACTCAAGTTGTCAAAGATTTCGCTTTTTAGCAGCTCACCCAGTTTTAATCTGACAACTTTCCCGGTAGAGATCACCATGATGACGGCAAGATTCTTCTTACTCTCGAATCCGAGAAGTTTATACCTACTGTTCTCAGCGCCATCATCCATTGTATCTTTCCTCCAAAATATCCCCAATGACGAAGAACTCGTCAGGATCAAAACAAGTCTGTGTACCTACAAACAGCCGCTTTGTTTTTTTGTCGTATATCAGCTTATCCCTGCTGCTGCACGTCAAACCTTTTTGTACGATTAGCAAGTCACCAGGGTCATTCAGACCTGGAATTCCGTTTTCAAGAAGAACGCCGATTACATTGCAGGCCGTACCGAAGTAATACGTAAGAGGGTGAGTCGTCACCAATTCGCCAATTCCCTTGTCTTTAATCTGGATTAACAAGCGCTCCTTGATCACAGGAACCGCCGAAGGGTTGACATTCCCAACGAAAGATATCTCGCACTCCACGGACTCCTTCTCTTCGAAGTCAACGGTTTCTATTTCGGTGTAAGACACGCCAAAAAAATCAGAAATCTTGCGAATCGTAGATTGTTGAACATTAACAACACGACCCTCCAGAATATTGTAAATCGTACTCCTTGTGAGCCCACTCGAACTGCATAGCGATATTTGCGTCTCCCCTCGACTTTTTATCAAATATTTAAGGTTGTTTTTTAAATTCTGTGCTTTGGCTTTCTTATACATCCAGGACCAACTACTCATCAACACGCTAAACAGCGGAGCACCTACCCAGCCTTGCTAAGCGGCGTACCAGTGACATTCAGACCACTACCCTTACAGAAGCCATACAAAACATAAAGTGTATAAATACAGGATTCATTAAATTATATTTCAACGCAGGTTATTTCAATACGAGCCCGTCGACATTTACCATATGATTTTAAGACATTTCCCACAAATTGGTCTTACAGCAATTTCCTACAGCAAGTATCCCGAAGCGGGACGAATCATTTAATTACACAGATGTTCAATTTTTTGATTAATAAAAATGATTTTTCTGATAATAAATACACACCACTTGGCTTCCATGCAGCTAACAACTTTATTGAAGTGTGGAGTAAGCGGTTCTCAAATCCTCAAGGGTATTCGAATATGAACAACATTCCCTCTATCCCTCGCAGATCTGCCTGCGAGCGGGATCGCTCCCCTCGTAATTTGCGACGACGCTTCATCAGTTGGTCACAACCCGGTCGAGAGTACGGTTCAGCGAAACTGTCTCAACTCCCGCAAAAAGCATCACTTGCACCTCAATGTTGAGCTGCCGCGATTTTTCCCAAAATGGAGAGTTTTCGTCATGGATAGATACATGCCTATCACCGGTATCGACTGCACCATCGCTTCGCTGGTAATAGATACAGAAGCACCACTGGACGTGTTGTACGAAACGGCGGCCTATCGCATACGCACGGCCACCCAGTTCCTGGAAAACCTCGCCTTCACCGATGGCGTTCACAGTGAGCTGGCGCGGTTATTGGTGACGTCTCTGCGCGATGGCTGCGATTTGCTGGATGTCATCGGGCGACGTTTGCAGGCGAATCTGGCTACCTGAGAGGGGCTACGCTAACAACCCGTCGGTATCACTTCAGTGCAACGTGCAACATCTGCACGCGCTGGATCAGGCTGAGGCAAGCAGCCTACTTGAACCATCATCGCCCTCACTTTCATCAGCGCCAGAAACTCTGACGACCCGAACCCGATCCTGTGGCGAGCGAGCTTGCTCGCGCTGGGCTGCGCAGCAGTCCCAAAAATCCGACATTCTCTGAAATCTCTTCGCGGGCAAGCCTCGCTCCTACAGAACAAAGTCAGCGTTTTCACACAAACCGCAGCGGCTTTTTTCGCCACAACGACAAAGGGCGCCTTTCGGCGCCCTCTCACAAACAGGTGGCTTGTCATCGCCATTTACCTGTCTGGCTCTGCGACAGCTGGTTACCCAGGATCCTCAGAGTCTCACAAGCCCCTTTCGGGAACATAGGCAACGATTCGCCCTTCGTCCAACTCAAGTGCTGGCGTGCAACTTCAGTCCCAACGCCTTGACCACTTTTAGAATGGTGCCGAATTCTGGATTCCCTTCGCCTGATAAGGCGCGGTAGAGACTTTCCCGGGAAAGCCCCGCGTCACGCGCCACCTGAGTCATGCCACGAGCGCGAGCGATAGTCCCGAGAGCCTTGGCGATGAAAGCAGGATCATCCCCGGCCTCCTCCATACAAGCGTCCAGATAGTTAGCCATGTCCTCTTCGGTCTTGAGGTACTCGGCAGAGTCCCAACGAGTGAATTGTTCGGTCATGGATTTTGCTCCTGCCAGGACTTCGCGATGAGCCTGGCTTGTTTGATGTCGCGAGTTTGGCTGCTTTTGTCACCGCCACAAAGGAGGATGACCAATTGACGGCCTTGTTGCATGAAATAGATCCTATAACCGGGTCCATGATCAATACGCGCCTCACTTAATCCTTCCCCGATGGCTTTGACATCACCAAAATTGCCATCGGCCATGCGGTCAATTCGCGCCTGGATACGCATCCTGGCGCGACTGTCGGCCAGCTTGAACAGCCAGCCAGAGAATGTTGAACTGCGAAGGATCTCCGTCATGAATCCGAGTGTAGCCTTTGAGCTACACCAGCTCAACCCGAATTTTTTTGAGGCATGGATCGGCCATCACACTGTTAACGGTTCAACCTTCCTCGTCAGCAACTCCACAAATGCCTTCGCCATCGGCGATTTCTGATCCTTGCGTTGCACCAGCCACACTGCTGACACGGCTTCTGGATCGAGCAGCGGTCGGTAGACCACGCCGTCGATCCGCATGCGCTGATACGACGCCGGTAGCACGGAAACGCCCAGGCCCGCCGCGACTAAGCCGATGATTGTCATGGCCTCGCCCGCCTCTTGCGCGAAGTGCGGACTGAACCCCGCATCGCGCGCCAGGCTGAGTAACTGGGCGTACAGACCGCTGCCATAACTGCGTGGGAAAAAGACGAAAGGTTCGAGGGCCAACGCCGCCAGGAACAGTCCATCTTCACTGTCCTTGACCAGCGGATGCTTGGAGCTGAGCACCGCCACCAATGGCTCGCGCATCAGTTCGACAACGCTCAGCGAATCCGGCAAGCCGAGCGGTCGCATGATCCCGACTTCGATCGATTCATCGACCAAGGCGTCCGCCACTTGCGTACTGCTCATCTCCCGAAGGTTCAAATGCACGGCCGGAAAACGCTGACGGAACGAGAAAATCGCTTGAGGAATGGTGGAGTTGAACGGCGCCGACGAGGTGAAGCCGATTTTCAGTTCACCCAGTTCACCCAGTTGCGCGCGGCGGGCGACGTCCGCGGCTTTATCGACCTGCGCCAGCACCAATCGCGCTTCTTCGAGAAACAATCGACCGGCTTCACTGAGTTCGACGCGACGATTGGTTCGCTCGAATAAACGTGCGCCGACCTCCGCTTCCAGCGCTTGAATCTGCTGGCTCAGCGGTGGTTGGGAGATGCCAAGCACCTGTGCGGCGCGGCCGAAGTGCAGTTCTTCGGCGACGGCGATGAAGTAGCGCAAGTGGCGCAATTCCATGAAAACTCCATTAGGTCGTTAAACCTATCAAACAGGTCGAACAATATATTGGATTGAATCATTAGCCAGCTATATGATTTTTTCATTGCCTGACCGGCTGCGTCCCCCGAGGTCCGAAGTGAAAACTGCTGTTGCTCCACTTGCCCATGAAGTTCCGCCCTCCGCGCTGGATGAAGCGGTCGCCGAGCTGCAAGAGATTTACATCGAGAAAGGCACGCCGATGTTCATGCGCACGGTGCTGGCGCTGTTCTCCGGCGGCTTCGCGACGTTTGCGCTGCTCTATTGCGTGCAGCCGATGATGCCGCTGCTGTCCCACGAATATTCGATCAACGCGGCGCAGAGCAGCCTGATCCTCTCGGTGGCCACCGGCATGCTGGCGATTGGTTTGCTGATCACCGGGCCGATTTCCGATCGCGTCGGGCGCAAACGGGTAATGGTGACGGCATTGTTCGCCGCCGCCCTGTGCACCATGGCCAGCGCGATGATGCCGAGCTGGGAAGGCGTGTTGATCATGCGCGCGTTGATCGGTTTGTCGCTGAGCGGCTTGGCGGCGGTAGCCATGACGTACCTGAGCGAAGAAATTCACCCGCAACACATCGGCCTGGCGATGGGTTTGTACATCGGCGGCAATGCGATCGGCGGGATGAGCGGACGGCTGATTACCGGCGTGTTGATCGATTTCGTCAGTTGGCACACGGCGATGCTGGTGATCGGCGCTCTGGCGCTGATCGCGGCCACGGTGTTCTGGAAGATCCTCCCCGAATCACGCAACTTCCGCGCGCGCTCGCTGCACCCGCGCAGCCTGCTCGACGGCTTCACCATGCACTTTCGCGACGCTGGCCTGCCGCTGCTGTTCCTCGAGGCGTTTGTGTTGATGGGCGCGTTTGTCACGTTGTTCAACTACATCGGCTATCGCCTGCTGGCGGCGCCTTACAACATGGATCAGGCGTTTGTCGGGTTGCTGTCGGTGGTGTACCTGTCGGGGATTTACAGCTCGGCGAAAATCGGTTCGCTGGCCGACAAACTGGGCCGCCGCAAAGTGCTGTGGGCGACGATTGTGCTGATGCTCGCGGGGTTGGCGCTGACCCTGTTCACGCCGCTGCCGCTGGTGATCATCGGCATGCTGATCTTCACGTTCGGCTTCTTCGGCGCGCATTCGGTGGCCAGCAGCTGGATCGGACGCCGCGCCATCAAGGCCAAGGGTCAGGCTTCGTCGCTGTATCTGTTCAGCTATTACGCGGGTTCGAGCATTGCCGGCACGGCGGGCGGGGTGTTCTGGCACATGGGTGGCTGGAACGGGATCGGCTTGTTTATTGGCGGCCTGCTGGTGATTGCGTTGCTGGTGGCGTTGAAATTGGCCAAGTTGCCGCCGCTCGACGCTGTAAAGGCCTGAGTTCGGCCAACCAAAAACAACTGTGGGAGCGAGCTTGCTGGCAATGACGGCTTCACATTCAACATCTCTGTTGAATGATCCGCCGCCATCGCGAGCAGGCTCGCTCCCACATTAAAACCGGGTGTTTGTTAACCCTTCACGATCACTCGTGATACTGCGCCGACAGTTCATGCACCGCGCGCAGGAATGCGCCGGCATGTTCCGGGTTAACTTCCGGGGTGATCCCGTGACCGAGGTTGAACACGTGGCCGCTGCCCTTGCCGTAGCTGGCCAGAATGCGCCCGACTTCTGTGCGGATGGCTTCCGGTTTGGCGTAGAGCACGGTCGGGTCCATGTTGCCTTGCAGCGCGACTTTGTTGCCGACGCGCTCGCGGGCGTTGCCGATGTCGCAGGTCCAGTCCAGGCCCAACGCGTCAGCGCCGGCGTCGGCGATGCTTTCCAGCCACAGGCCGCCGCCCTTGGTGAACAGGATGACCGGCACTTTGCGGCCGTCGTGTTCGCGGATCAGGCCGCTGACGATTTTGCGCATGTAGGCCAGGGAGAATTCCTGGTACGCCGCCGCCGAAAGATTACCGCCCCACGTGTCGAAGATTTGCACAGCTTGCGCGCCGGCCATGATCTGGCCGTTGAGGTAGCTGGTGACTGACTGCGCGAGTTTATCCAGCAACAGGTGCATGGCTTGCGGGTTGTCGTAGAGCATGGCTTTGGTCTTGCGGAAGTCTTTCGACGAGCCGCCTTCAACCATGTAGGTCGCCAGCGTCCACGGGCTGCCGGAGAAGCCGATCAGCGGTACGCGGCCGTTCAGTTCGCGGCGGATGGTGCTGACTGCGTCCATCACGTAGCCGAGGTCTTTGTGCGGATCCGGGATCGGCAGCGCTTCGATGTCGGCCAGCGTGCTGACGACTTTCTTGAAGCGCGGGCCTTCACCGGTTTCGAAGTACAGGCCTTGGCCCATGGCGTCCGGGATGGTCAGGATGTCGGAGAAGAGGATCGCCGCGTCCAGTTGCGGATAGCGGTCGAGCGGCTGCATCGTGACTTCGCAGGCGAACTCCGGGTTCATGCACAGGCTCATGAAGTCACCGGCCTTGGCGCGGCTGGCGCGGTATTCCGGCAAGTAGCGACCGGCCTGACGCATCATCCATACCGGCGTGACGTCTACGGGTTGCTTGAGCAGGGCGCGAAGGAAACGGTCGTTCTTCAGGGCAGTCATGTCGGCATCCGGAAAAAAAGTGCGGGCATTTTCTCAGAGCGCGACGCAAAAGGCACGGTTGCAGGTCGGCCTTTTGTCTATCGGGTCAATTTATCGCAGTGAAAACCGGGTACTCGCAACACTGAGAAACAACTGTGGGAGCGAGCTTGCTCGCGATGGCGGCCTTTCATTCAACATCTCTGTCGACTGAACTACCGCTATCGCGAGCAAGCTCGCTCCCACAATTAATCGCATTCCAGTTTTGGAAAACGATCAGACCTCCAGGTAATCCAGGATCCCTTCAGCCGCATTACGCCCTTCGAAGATCGCCGTGACCACCAGATCAGACCCGCGAACCATGTCGCCACCGGCGAAAATTTTCGGGTTGCTGGTCTGGTGCTTGTATTGACCTTGTTCCGGGGCGACGACGCGGCCCTGGCTGTCGGTCTGGATTTCGAACTGTTCGAACCACGACGCCGGGCTCGGACGGAAACCGAAAGCGATGACCACGGCGTCGGCCGGGATGATCTCTTCGGAGCCCGGGATCGGCTCGGGGCTGCGGCGGCCACGGGCGTCCGGTTCGCCGAGACGGGTCTCGACGACTTTCACGCCTTCGACGCGGTCTTCACCGACGATGGCGATCGGCTGGCGGTTGTAGAGGAATCTCACCCCTTCTTCCTTGGCGTTTTTCACTTCTTTGCGCGAGCCCGGCATGTTTGCTTCGTCGCGACGATAAGCGCAGGTCACCGATTTGGCGCCCTGGCGAATCGACGTGCGGTTGCAGTCCATCGCCGTGTCGCCGCCGCCCAACACCACCACTCGCTTGCCTTTCATGTCGACGAAATCTTCCGGCGACTTTTCAAAACCGAGGTTGCGGTTGACGTTGGCGATCAGGAAGTCGAGCGCATCGTGCACGCCCGGCAGGTCTTCACCGGCAAAACCGCCCTTCATGTAGGTGTAGGTGCCCATGCCCATGAACACCGCATCGTATTCTTCGAGCAGTTGCTCGATGGTCACGTCCTTGCCTACTTCGGTGTTCAAGCGGAACTCGATGCCCATGCCGGTAAAGACTTCGCGGCGATTGCTCAGCACAGTCTTTTCCAGTTTGAACTCGGGGATGCCGAAGGTCAGCAAACCACCGATTTCCGGGTTCTTGTCGAACACCACCGGGGTGACGCCGCCGCGTACAAGCACGTCGGCACAGCCCAGACCGGCCGGGCCTGCGCCGATGATCGCGACACGTTTGCCGGTCGGTTTGACCTTGGACATGTCCGGGCGCCAGCCCATGGCGAACGCAGTGTCGGTGATGTACTTCTCGACCGAGCCGATGGTCACTGCGCCGAAGCCGTCGTTGAGGGTGCAGGCACCCTCGCACAGACGATCCTGCGGACACACCCGGCCACACACTTCCGGCAAGGTGTTGGTCTGGTGCGAGAGCTCGGCGGCCTGAAGGATGTTGCCCTCGGCCACCAGCTTCAGCCAGTTCGGAATGAAGTTGTGCACCGGGCACTTCCATTCGCAATACGGGTTACCGCACCCCAGGCAGCGGTGGGCCTGATCGGCCGAATGCTGGGGTTTGAACGGTTCGTAGATTTCCACGAACTCTTTCTTGCGTTGACGCAACAGTTTCTTCTTCGGATCTTTGCGCCCGACGTCGATGAACTGGAAGTCGTTATTCAGACGTTCAGCCATTGTTAAAACCTCATCAAACTCTTCAGGCGCATATCACTGCGGGTTGGCACGGGTGCTGGAAAGCAACGATTTCAGGTTGGCAGCCTTGGGCTTGACCAGCCAGAAACGGCGCAGATAGTCATCGAGGTTTTCAGCGAGGTTACGACCCCATTCGCTGTCGGTTTCCGCGACGTATTCGTCCAGCACGCGTTGCAGGTGGCTGCGATAGGCTTCCATCGCTTCGCCGCTGATCCGCTGGATTTCCACCAGTTCGTGATTGACCCGGTCAACGAAGCTGTTGTCCTGATCGAGCACGTAAGCGAAACCGCCGGTCATGCCTGAGCCGAAGTTGTAACCGGTCTTGCCCAGAACGCAGACAAAACCACCGGTCATGTATTCGCAGCAGTGATCGCCAGTGCCTTCCACCACGGTGTGAGCCCCGGAGTTACGCACGGCAAAACGCTCGCCCGCGGTGCCGGCAGCAAACAACTTGCCGCCAGTGGCGCCGTACAGGCAGGTGTTGCCGATGATCGCGCTGTCCTGGGTCTTGTAGACGCTGCCCTTCGGCGGAACGATGACCAGTTTGCCGCCGGTCATGCCTTTGCCGACGTAATCGTTGGCGTCGCCTTCCAGGTACATGTTCAAGCCGCCGGCGTTCCACACACCGAAGCTCTGACCGGCCGTCCCTTTGAAGCGGAAGGTGATCGGCGCGCTCGCCATGCCTTGGTTGCCGTGCTTACGCGCGATTTCGCCGGAGATCCGCGCGCCGATCGAACGGTCGCAGTTGCAGATATCCAGTTCGAACTCGGCGCCGCTTTTGTCGTTGATCGCCGAGGTGGCCATGTCGATCATCTTCTCGGCGAGCAGACCTTTGTCGAACGGCGGGTTGCGCTCAACCTGGCAGAACTGCGGTTTGTCGGCCGGGATGTGATCGCTGCCCAACAATGGCGTCAGATCGAGGTGCTGCTGCTTGGCAGTCTGGCCTTCGAGGATGTCCAGCAGATCGGTACGACCGATCAGCTCCTCGAGGGAACGCACGCCCAGTTTGGCCAGCCACTCACGGGTTTCTTCGGCGACGTAAGTGAAGAAATTCACCACCATGTCGACGGTGCCGATGTAGTGATCCTTGCGCAGCTTCTCGTTCTGCGTCGCGACGCCGGTGGCGCAGTTGTTCAGGTGGCAGATGCGCAGGTATTTGCAGCCCAAAGCGATCATTGGCGCGGTGCCGAAGCCGAAGCTTTCAGCGCCGAGAATGGCTGCCTTGATCACGTCGAGGCCGGTTTTCAGGCCGCCGTCGGTTTGTACCCGGACCTTGCCGCGCAGGTCGTTGCCGCGCAGGGTCTGGTGGGTTTCGGCGAGGCCGAGTTCCCACGGGGCGCCGGCGTATTTGATCGAGGTCAGCGGCGATGCGCCGGTGCCGCCGTCGTAGCCGGAAATCGTGATCAAGTCCGCGTAGGCCTTGGCCACACCGGCAGCGATGGTGCCGACGCCTGCTTCCGCAACCAGCTTCACCGAGACCAGCGCTTTCGGGTTGACTTGTTTCAAGTCGAAAATCAGCTGCGACAAGTCTTCAATCGAGTAGATGTCGTGGTGCGGCGGCGGCGAAATCAGGGTCACGCCCGGCACTGCATAACGCAGCTTGGCGATCAGCCCGTTGACCTTGCCACCCGGCAACTGACCACCTTCGCCGGGCTTGGCGCCCTGAGCGACTTTGATCTGCAGCACTTCGGCGTTGACCAGGTATTCCGGGGTAACCCCGAAACGGCCGGTCGCGACTTGTTTGATTTTCGAGCTCTTGATCGTGCCGTAACGCGCCGGGTCTTCACCACCTTCGCCGGAGTTGGAACGCGCACCGAGGCGGTTCATCGCTTCGGCGAGGGCTTCGTGAGCCTCGGGCGACAAGGCGCCCAACGAGATGCCGGCGGAGTCGAAGCGCTTGAGCACCGATTCCAGCGGTTCGATCTCACTGATGTCCAGCGCCGTGTCCAGCGTCTTCACTTTGAACAAGTCGCGGATCATCGACACTGGGCGGTTATCCACCAGCGCCGTGTATTCCTTGAATTTGCTGTAGTCGCCCTGCTGCACAGCGGCTTGCAGCATGCTGACGACGTCCGGGTTGTAGGCGTGATATTCGCCACCGTGCACAAACTTCAGCAAACCGCCCTGCTGGATCGGCTTGCGCGGGCTCCAGGCTTCGGCGGCGAGGGCTTTCTGTTCGGCTTCGATGTCGACGAAACGCGCACCCTTGATGCGGCTCGGCACACCACGGAAGCTCAGTTCGCAGACTTCTTCGGACAGGCCAATGGCTTCGAACAACTGCGCACCGCGGTACGAAGTGATGGTCGAAATGCCCATCTTCGAGAGGATCTTCAACAGACCTTTGGTGATGCCTTTGCGGTAGTTCTTGAACACCTCATAGAGGTCGCCCAGCACTTCACCGGTACGGATCAGGTCGCCCAGCACTTCGTAGGCCAGGAACGGATAAACCGCCGAGGCGCCGAAACCGATGAGCACCGCAAAGTGGTGCGGGTCACGTGCGGTGGCGGTTTCCACGAGAATGTTGGAGTCGCAACGCAGGCCTTTTTCGGTCAGACGGTGGTGCACCGCGCCGGTAGCCAGCGAAGCGTGGATCGGCAACTTGCCCGGGGCAATATGCCGGTCACTCAATACAACCTGGGTACGACCGGAACGCACGGCTTCTTCAGCCTGATCGGCCACGTTGCGGATGGCCGCTTCGAGACCGACGCTTTCGTCGTAGTTGAGGTCGATGATCGCGCGCTCGAAACCCGGACGCTCCAGGTTCATCAGCGAGCGCCACTTGGCCGGCGAGATCACCGGCGAGCTGAGGATCACGCGCGAGGCGTGTTCCGGCGATTCTTCGAAGATGTTGCGCTCGGCGCCGAGGCAGATTTCCAGCGACATGACGATCGCTTCACGCAGCGGGTCGATCGGCGGGTTGGTGACCTGCGCGAACTGTTGGCGGAAGTAGTCGTACGGCGTGCGCACGCGCTGCGAGAGCACGGCCATCGGCGTGTCGTCGCCCATCGAGCCGACGGCTTCGTAGCCTTGCTCGCCGAGCGGACGCAGCACCTGATCACGCTCTTCGAACGTGACCTGATACATCTTCATGTACTGCTTGAGTTGGTCAACGTCGTAGAACGCCGAGCCGTGGTCGTTATCTTCCATGGTCGCCTGGATGCGCAGGGCGTTCTTGCGCAGCCATTGCTTGTACGGGTGACGCGACTTCAAGCGGTTGTCGATGGCGTCGGTGTCGAGGATCTGCCCGGTTTCGGTGTCCACGGCAAAGATCTGCCCCGGACCGACACGGCCCTTGGCGATCACGTCTTCAGGCTGATAGTTCCAGACACCGATTTCCGAGGCCAAAGTGATGAAACCATTGGTGGTGGTCACCCAACGCGCCGGCCGCAGACCGTTACGGTCGAGCAGGCACACGGCGTAGCGACCATCGGTCATGACCACGCCGGCCGGGCCGTCCCACGGCTCCATGTGCATCGAGTTGTACTCGTAGAACGCACGCAGATCCGGGTCCATGGTTTCGACGTTCTGCCACGCTGGCGGAATGATCATGCGCACGCCACGGAACAGGTCGATGCCACCGGTGACCATCAGTTCGAGCATGTTGTCCATGCTCGACGAGTCGGAACCGACGCGGTTGACCAGCGGGCCGAGTTCTTCCAGGTCCATCAGATCGTTAGTGAACTTGGTGCGACGGGCCACGGCCCAGTTGCGGTTACCGGTGATCGTGTTGATTTCGCCGTTGTGCGCGAGGAAGCGGAACGGCTGCGCCAGCGGCCATTTCGGCAAGGTGTTGGTGGAGAAGCGCTGGTGGAACACGCAAATCGAGGTTTGCAGGCGCTCGTCGCTGAGGTCTGGATAGAAGGCGGACAGGTCCGCCGGCATCATCAGGCCTTTATAGATGATGGTTTTGTGCGAAAAGCTGCAGATGTAGTGGTCGGTGTCGGCGGCGTTGGCCACGGACGAGCGACGACGCGAGCTGAACAGTTTGATCGCCATGTCCTGATCGCTCAGGCCTTCACCGCCGATGTACACCTGCTCGATCTGCGGCAGGCGCTCAAGGGCGAGGCGGCCGAGGACGCTGGTGTCGATTGGCACTTTGCGCCAGCCGACGAGGGTCAGGCCGGCAGCGAGGATCTCGCGGTTCATGTTCTCGCGAGCGGCCTCGGCTTTCATCGGGTCCTGATTGAAGAAGACCATGCCCACGGCGTATTGCTTGGGCAGTTCGACGCCGAAGGTTTCCTGGGCAATGGCTCGCAGGAACACATCCGGCTTTTGAATCAGCAAGCCGCAACCGTCACCGGTCTTGCCGTCGGCGTTGATCCCACCGCGGTGGGTCATGCAGGTCAGGGCCTCGATGGCCGTTTGCAAAAGGGTATGACTGGGCTCGCCCTGCATGTGGGCTATCAGGCCGAAACCGCAGTTATCCTTGAATTCATCTGGTTGGTACAGACCTGCTTTCATAGACACTTTCTCACCAGGCTGCTTCTTTTCGAAGCAAATTTCTTTTCAATTCAACCACTTGCAATCCGCGCCGAACGTTCGTCGGCTTAGCGGGGGCAAAAGGGTGGTCATTGTACACAGCGACACAGACGCTCACAAATTTGACGACGAACTGTCGCAAATCTATGTCGCATTTGTGAAAGGTTTAAAGCGATCTGCTGTGCTAGTCAAAACTTTTTTAATTTTGACCGCAACGACTCAAAGACTACTGTGACGCAGACACCACAACGCACGCGGCCCGAAAGTCGCATGCGTGGCAGAAATTTTGAGGTGCTTGGAGAGGCGGCCTGGGTAAGGCCGCCGAATCTTCAGCGAGTTGTTGCCAGTTCCTGTTGGACGCTGGCGACAGTGCGAGGCCAAGGTTTACCAGCCTGAACCTTCGCTGGCAAGGCCTTGATGGCGGTCAGGGCTGCATCGCGGTTGGCGAAGCTGCCGTAGGTGATGACGTAAAGCGGTTTGCCGTTCAGCACTTTCTTGAAATAACGGTACTCGCCGCCCTGCTCCTTGACGAAGCTTTGCGCAGCGGTTTCAGAGCTGGTGCCGAGGATCTGCACTACGTAATTGCTCGTCGGCTGACCGCCGTACCAGCCCGCACCAGCGGCCTTGGCCACGGTGACCGGCTTCTCGGCAGGTTTGGCAGCAACGGCAGGCTTGGCCGGCGCTGGCGCCGGTTTTGCCGCTGGCGCCGGGGCAGGCTTGGCGGTTGCGATCTGGGTCGGTGCCGGAGCTGGAGCCGGTTTGGCCGCTGGAGCCGGGGTCGGTGCCGGACCTGGCTGAATGCCGGCCGGTGGCGCCGAGGTGGTCACGGTTGGCGGCGTCGCGCTGGAGCCTTCGACCGGCACGCCGTCGTCGCCTTCAGTGATACCACCAGCCGCTTCGGCCAGCGGGCTGCGCATCACCGGCTGCTGCTGGCCGACCAGCGGCAGCGGCATCGGTTGGGTGTTACCGGCGAACTCGACGGCAGGTGCGCCGCCAGCAGCATTCGGTTGCGGCGTGCCCAACGGCAGTTGCGCCTGCTCGTTGACCGGAGCGCCGGTGGTCGGTGTCTTGCTGCGGCCCGGCATCAACCAGGCGGCGGCTACCGCGACCACGACTACGGCGGAAATCGCCAATACGTGTTTCTTCGGCATGTTGAACCCCATACTTGGACGCTTCACCGCTGTGCGGCTGGCAATCATTGCTTCGATCATCGCATCGCGGGCAACCTGGTTGATGTTGCCAGGCCAGCCGTCGGAGCTTTCGTGAATATCAGAGATCTGATCTGCGGTAAAAAGTTCGATACCGCGGCCGGCGCCTTCGAGACGCTGATCGAGGTATTCGCGGGTTTCTTCTTCGGTGTACGGCTGCAGTTCGATGACGTGAAAGCGCTCTTCCTCGAGGTTCAAAGCCTCCAGTTGAGCGATCAGCGACGACTCGCCGAACAGGAACACGTGCGGGCGACCTTCAGGTGCGCCAGCGGCCAGCGCCATCAAGGCTTCGAGCGAGGATTCGTCGAGTTGCTCGGCGTCGTCCACCAGCAAATAGACTTCCTGCCCGGTGAGTGCCAATTGCACCACTTGAACGAGGATCGCGCCGATCTCTGGCTGAGCCACGTTCAGCGCTTGCGCGACCTGACGCAACACGCCCGCCGCATCACCGGCGCCACGGGCGGAAACCACCACGCTTTGCACCGATTGCTTGTTGGTGCTGGCCACCAGAGCCTGGCGCAATAGCGTCTTGCCGCTGCCTTGCGGGCCAGTGACAACGAGCAGCAACTGGCTGTAACGCGCCAGATGATGCAGTTGACCCAGCACTGGTTTGCGCTGGGCCGGGAAGAATTTGAAGCCAGGCACCCGTGGCGCAAAAGGGTCATGGCTCAACTGGAAATGGCCGAGGAAAGCCTCGTCGGCATGCAAACTAGTCATCGGGATCTTATTAACCTTTAAGCTGAGCCAGGGCGCGGTAATCCGCTCCCAGCGTGGCCTGTAGAACCTCTTTCGGATAATCGTCGGTCACCACCGCTTCGCCCATGCGGCGCAGCAGCACCAGGCGCAAACGACCGTCGATCACTTTCTTGTCAATTGCCATGTGTTCGAGAAAATCGGCTTCTGTCATCTCTTCCGGCGGTACTACCGGCAGGCCGGCGCGCTGGAACAGGCGGATGCCGCGATCGCGTTCCTGCTCGCTGATCCAGCCGAGACGTGCGGACATTTCCAGCGCCATTACGGTGCCAGCAGCGACCGCCTCACCGTGTAACCACACACCATAGCCCATGTGGGTTTCGATGGCGTGACCGAAGGTGTGGCCCAGGTTCAAAGTAGCGCGAACCCCGGTTTCCTTTTCGTCGGCGCCGACCACTTCAGCCTTGGCTTCGCAGGAACGCTTGATCGCGTAGGTCAGCGCCACTTGGTCGAGCGCTCGCAGGCGCTCGACGTTGTCTTCGAGCCAGGTGAGGAACGGCTCGTCGCAGATCAAACCGTATTTGATGACTTCGGCCAGGCCCGCAGAGAGCTCGCGAGCCGGCAAGGTATTGAGGGTGGCGGTGTCGATCAGCACGACATTCGGCTGATAGAAGGCGCCGACCATGTTTTTGCCCAGCGGATGGTTGATCCCGGTTTTGCCGCCGACCGACGAATCGACCTGCGAGAGCAACGTAGTCGGTACCTGAATGAAATCGACGCCGCGCTGGTAGCACGCTGCAGCGAAACCGGCCATATCACCAATCACGCCGCCGCCGAGGGCGATCACCGTGGTGCGGCGGTCGTGCCGTGCGGTCAGCAGACCGTCGAAAATCAGTTGCAGGGTTTGCCAGTTCTTGAACGACTCGCCGTCCGGCAACACCACGGACACCACCGAAAACTGCGCGAGGCTTTTGCTTAAGCGTTCGAGATAGAGCGGCGCCACGGTCTCGTTGGAGATGATCGCCACTTGCCGTCCGCGAACATGCGGGGCCAGCAACTCAGGCTGATCCAACAAACCTTCGCCAATATGAATCGGGTAGCTGCGCTCGCCTAGATCGACCTTGAGTGTCTGCATGTGTCCCCACAGTGAAGATGGAATCAGGCGTCCTGCCTTGAATAATCCAATGTGCTGGTAACCAAATGGGCCCGGCTAACCAAATGGGCCCGGCGTCTGCTGGTGTGACGCCGCTTGCCAGCCATCCGCCACAACCTTTGCGGCGATGACAGGACGCCGAGGATAGCGCATTTCGCGCCGCGCTTTAACGGGGAGGAAGTTGCTGCAAGCGGTCGAGAATGTCGAGGACGACCATTCGCGGCGGCCGCTCATCGGTTTCCACCACCAGATCGGCGATTTCCCGATAAAGCGGATCGCGCAGGGTTAGCAGATCACGCAGGGTTTTCGCCGGATCGGCGGTGCGCAATAACGGACGATTGCGATCACGGGAGGTGCGGCCGACTTGCTGCTCGACCGAGGCGTGCAGGTAAACCACCCGTCCGCCGGCATGCAGCGCGCGACGATTGGCTTCACGCATTACCGCGCCGCCACCGGTCGCCAGCACCACGCCGTCGCAGGCGCACAGCTCTTCGATCATCGCTTGCTCGCGATCACGAAAGCCGGGCTCGCCTTCCTTATCGAAGATCCACGGGATATTGGCGCCGGTTCGCAATTCAATTTCCTTGTCGGAATCTTTGAATGGCAGGCGCAGCTCTTTGGCCAGCAAACGGCCGATGGTGCTTTTTCCAGCGCCCATCGGTCCTACAAGAATCAAATTTCGCACAGAATCAATGACTCACAGCAATCGCCTGGTTGTTCATGATACGCGGAGTGAGAAATACCAGCAGCTCGGATTTTTTCTCCGAAACCACGTCACGCCGGAAAAGGCGGCCAAGATACGGCACATCGCCGAGAAATGGCACCTTATCTACAACCTTGCTTTGAGTATTTGAGAAAACCCCACCGATGACGATGGTCTCGCCGTCATTGACCAACACCTTGGCGTTGACCTCGTTTTTCTTGATCGGCGGTACGTCCTGCACTTTGTTCAGGTAATCCGGTTCGTCCTTGGTGACCTTGACCTCCATGATGATGCGGTTGTCCGGGGTGATTTGCGGCGTCACCTCCAGCGACAGCGAAGCCTCCTTGAACGACACCGATGTCGCGCCGCTGGAGCTGGCTTCCTGATAGGGGATTTCCGTGCCCTTGAGGATTTTCGCGGTTTCCTTGTCGGACGTGACGACCTTGGGCTGCGAGACGATTTCGCCGTTGCCGGTCTTCTCCATCGCGGTCAGTTCCAGGTCGAGCAACACGTTGTCGGTGATGAACGCGATGCCGAGCCCGGAGGTATTGGCCGCTGTGCCCATGTCGACGAACGGCGAGTTGGTGCTGGTGCTGCCCGGCGTGCCAATCGTGGTCGAGCCATTGGCGCCGCTGCTGACACCCGAAGCGTTCCAGTTACCTTTGTTCTGAATCGAACCGCCCCAGCGCACGCCAAGGCTCTTGTCGTAGTCGACGTTGGCTTCGACGATTCGCGCCTCGATCATCACTTGGCGCACCGGAATATCCAGTTGCGCGACGATCCGGCGCAGCTCGTCGAGGCGATCCTGAGTCTGGTAGGCAATGATGTTGTTGGTGCGCTCATCAACAGTGATCGAACCGCGCTCGTCGATTTTCGCTTCGGCGCTGGTCACCGACTGGAACAGCTTGGCAATGTCCGCAGCCTTGGCGTAGTTGACCTGCAGCAACTCCCGACGCAGCGGCGCCAGTTCGGCAATCTGCTTTTGCGACTCCAGCTCCTGACGTTCACGGGCGGCGATTTCATCCGCCGGCGCGACCAGCAGGACGTTGCCGATCATGCGTTTATCCAGACCTTTGGTTTTCAGCACCAGGTCCAGCGCCTGATCCCACGGCACGTTTTGCAGGCGCAAGGTAATGCCGCCCTGCACCGTGTCGCTGGCAACCAGATTGAGGTTGGTGAAGTCGGCGATCAGTTGCAGCACCGAGCGCACATCAATGTCCTGAAAATTCAGCGAGAGCTTTTCGCCGGTGTAGGCAAACCGGTCGGCGTTGCGCTTTTGCAAATCGTCGGCGGTCATCGGGCGGATGCTGACGGTCAGCTTGTTGTCGGTCTGGTAGGTCGAGTATTCGTAAGCGCCGCTCGGCTCAACGGTGATCATCGCGCGGTCTCCGGTCGCGGTGGCGTTGACGAATTGCACCGGCGTGGCGAAATCCTTGACGTCGAGGCGTACGCGCAGCGGTTCCGGCAGTTGCGTGCGGGCGAAACCGAGGATGATCTTGCCGTCGCGCTCCTGAATGTCCGGCGCAATTGAAGGGTCCGACAGGTCGATCACGACATTGCCTTCACCCTGCGTGCCGCGCTGGAAATCGACGCCACGAATGGTTTTGCCGACCGCCGCGAACGTTTTCGTCGGCGCCGGATTGGCTTTCGCGGTGCGCGGCGCGCTGGCGGCCGCAGCAGGCTTGGGGGTCGCCGCTCTGGACGCTGCTGGCTGCGCACCTTGGCCGACCACCACAAACAAATTGTTGCCCTCGACTCTGGCGCTGTAGGGCGTCAGCTCAGTCAGGTTGATGATCAGCCGCGTGCGGTCCTTGGCTTCCACTACCGTGGCGCTGCGGGCATTGCCGCCGCCGAGGTCGCGGTTTTTGCTCGCCAGTTTGCTGACCACGCCCGGCAGGTCGAGCGCGATGCGCGCCGGCGATTCGGTGGTGTAGCCGTGGGGCGCGGGCGGCGGGCCATCGAAGGTCAACTTCAACTCGATGCGGTCACCCGGCAGCGCAGCGACATCCAGCGCATTGAGGTTGGCCGCCATGACCATCGGCGATAACAGCGCTATCCATAGCGAAATACCGAGGGTTGAGAAAATCCTGTTCATTATTCGAGTTCCACTATGAGTGCTCTTTCAAAGGGATGGTCCGCGGCCGTTCCAGCCAGGCGCCTTCGCCGTCGGGAACGATTTCGACCACATCGACTTGCGAGCCGCTGATGGCGACGATCCGCCCATCGTTACGCCCCAGGTAATCGCCGACTTTCAACCGATGCACCCCGCCCGCCCCGCGCAGCAGCGCAAAGGAGCCGTTGGCATTGGAGATTGTGCCGACCATTTCAAACTGCTCGATGTTGAAACCTTCGAGGTACTGCTTGACCCGGTTGGGGTCGGGTTTGACGTTGCGCGAACCGTGCTTCTGCCCGGCCATGTCGATCCTGACCTGGCGCGAAAACGGGCTGCGCAGGTTGGCCGCGCTGTAAGTGAATGTGGGGTAAGACCGGAATGTCGGGGTTGGTTCAATCTTGCCCGGCGGTCGCAGGCGCACTTCGTTGAGATAAGCATCGAGGTCGCTGAAGTCGTTTTCGCCGCTGCAGCCGGCCAGACCGATCAGTAAAACGCCCAGGGACAAACCACGAAACGGGGTCATTTCTGCAACCCCTTGTCGTTGTAGCGATAGGTCTTGGCGAGGATGCTCATGCGCAGTTTGGTGCCGCCATCGGGGCTGGCCGGCGCGAGGTCGAAGTCATGCAGGGTGACGATGCGCGGCAGCCCGGCCACGCCGCTGACGAACGTGGCGAGGTCGTGATAAGCGCCGGTGACGGTGATCTGGATCGGCAACTCGATGTAGAACTGCTGGGTGACTTCCGGCAGCAACTTGATCTCTTCGAATTCCAGGCCACTGCCCAGCCCCGTGCGCGTGATGTCTTCCAGCAGGCCCGGCACTTCGGTGTCGCTAGGTAGCTGACGCAACAGCACGCCGAAGGAATTTTCCATTTCCTTCATCTGCTGGGTGTAGAGCTCCAGGTTGGCCGCCAGGCTGGCCTTGCTGGCGAACTGCTCCTTGAGCGTGGTTTCTTCCTCGCGTTTGAGATCGAGCTCGTTTTCCAGGTCACTGATGTAGAAGTTGTAACCGAGCCCCAGCACCAGAACCATCAGCAGAATGCCCGCCGCAGCCTTGATGGCCGGCGGCCAGGAGCCAATGTTGTTGGTGTCCAGATCGTTGATGTCGATCTTGCGCAGGCCTTCGAACCATTCCGACGGGCTCATTTTGCAGCCTCCATCGTCGCGGGCTGAGTCTGACGCACGGTCAACTGAAACACGTTGGCCTGATCGAGCTGACCGGCGGTCGTCGCTTTGACTTCGGTGAGGCTCGGCGCATCGAACCAGTCCGACGCATCGAGGTTGCGCATCAGCTCCGAAACCTTGTTGTTCGACTCGGCGGCGCCCGTGACGGACAGGGTTTTGCCGTCCATTTTCACTTCGGTGAAATACACGCCGTCCGGCAGCGTGCGCGCCAGTTGGTCGAAGATTCGCCCGCTGATCTGCCGGTTGCCTTGCAGGTCCTGGATGATGCGCATGCGCTCGACCAGTTGCTGGCGACGCGCCTTGAGTTCGCTGATTTGCTTGATCCGCTCATCGACCACCGCAATCTGTTTGCCGAGGTAGTCATTGCGCGCCAGTTGCCGATTGATGCTGTTGCCGATGACTTGATCGGTGATCAGCACCAGGCCGATCGAGCCGACCACCACGCCAATCAACACCAGCAGAAAGCGCTTGCGGCGCTCTTCGCGCAGTTCTTCGCGCCAAGGTAAAAGGTTGATCCGCGCCATCAGTCGAAACTCCTGAGGGCCAGACCGCAGGCAATCATCAGCGCCGGGGCATCGCTGGCGAGGGCGCCGGCGTTGACCTTGCTGCTGAGCGCCATGTCGGCGAAGGGATTGGCGACTTGAGTCGGCGTGCTCAGGCGTTGCTCGATCAACCGGTCAAGTCCGGGCACCGACGCGGTGCCGCCGGCCAGCAGGATATGGTCGACCGCGTTGTACTGGCCGGACGCGAAGAAAAACTGCAATGAACGCGAAACTTGCTGCACCAGCGCTTCGCGGAACGGTTGCAGGACTTCGCTGACGTAATCGTCCGGCAAACCGCCCTGCTTCTTTGCCAGGCCGGCCTGCTCGGTGGTCAAGCCATACCGGCGCTGGATTTCCTCAGTGAGCTGGCGGCCGCCGAACAATTGTTCGCGGGTATAAATGATCCGCCCGTTGTGCAGCACGCTCAGGGTGGTCATGGTCGCGCCGATGTCCACCACGGCAACGGTCGAGCGCTCCGGATTCACCGCCATTTGCGTGGCCAGCAGGCCAAATGAGCGCTCCAGCGCGTAGGCCTCGACGTCGACCACTTTCGCGGTCAGTCCGGCGAGGGCCAGCGCGGCTTCTCGGACTTCGACGTTTTCTTTTCGACAGGCGGCTAGTAGCACATTGACGCGTTCGGGGTTGCGCGCCGAGGCGCTCTGCACTTCGAAGTCGATGGCGACTTCATCCAGCGGGTAAGGAATGTATTGGTCGGCTTCGATTTTCAGCTGGTTTTCCATCTCGTCGTCGGAGAGCCCGGCGTCCATTTCGATGGTCTTGGTGATCACCGCCGAACCGGCCACAGCCACCGCGACGTTGCGGATGCCGGTGCGGGCCTTGAGCAGCACACGCGACAGCGCCTGGCCCACGCCTTCGAGCTCGGCGATGTTTTTTTCGATCACCGCGCTGGCTGGCAAAGGCTCCACCGCGTAAGCCTCGACCCGGTAGCGGTCGCCCTGACGGCTGAGCTCCAGAAGCTTCACCGACGTCGAGCTGATGTCGATCCCCAGAAGCGTTCTGGTCTTTTTATTGAAGAGTCCTAGCACTACCAATTCCCTATGACTATCCGTGAGTTACGGACTCTGTAATGTGCATTGCGTTCAATCACCACGTCTTGACAGAAGCGCCCATGACGCCCCCGGCGGAAAAATGCTTATAATGCCCAGCGATTTTTTCCGCTTTTACTGCCAGCGCGGGTTGTTTTCTTTGTTAAGAAGACCCTGACGCCAAATTCATTTTTCACCCTGGATGTCCAAACGCCTTGATTCGTCTGCTGAAATTTTTCGGTTGGTCCATCGTCGCCGTTTTCTGCGGACTGCTTTTAGGTCTCAGCGGCGCCTATCTTTACCTTAGTCCGGGATTGCCGTCCGTGGAGGCGCTGAGAAGCATTCAGTTGCAGATTCCTCTGCGCGTGTACAGCAGCGATAACAAGTTGATCGCAGAGTTTGGCGAAATGCGCCGCACGCCGATCCGTTTCGCCGACATTCCCCCCAATTTCATTAATGCGTTACTAAGTGCTGAAGACGATAACTTCGCCAACCACTATGGCGTCGATCCCGGCAGCCTGATGCGGGCCGCGACCCAACTGGTCAAGAGCGGCCACATTCAGTCCGGCGGCAGCACCATCACCATGCAGGTCGCGAAGAACTTCTTCCTGACCAGCGAACGCAGCTTCTCGCGTAAAACCACGGAAATTCTCCTCGCGTTGCAGATCGAACGGCAGCTGACCAAGGACGAAATCCTTGAGCTGTACGTCAACAAGATCTACCTCGGCAACCGCGCCTACGGCATCGAAGCGGCGGCGCAGGTTTACTACGGCAAATCGATTCGTGATGTGAGCCTGGCGCAGATGGCGATGATCGCCGGCCTGCCGAAAGCGCCATCGCGCTTCAACCCGCTGGCCAACCCGGCGCGCAGTAAAGAGCGTCGCGACTGGATTCTGGGACGCATGTACAAGCTCGGGAAAATCACCGAAGCCGACTACACCACCGCGATCAACGAGCCGCTGAACGCCAGCTATCACGTGCCGACCCCGGAAGTGAACGCGCCGTACATCGCCGAAATGGCCCGCGCCGAAATGGTCGGCCGTTATGGCAGCGACGCCTACACCGAAGGTTTCCGCGTCACCACCACGGTGCCGAGCAACCTTCAGGAAATGGCCAACACCGCGCTGCACGAAGGTTTGATGACCTACGACCAGCGCCACGGTTATCGCGGCCCCGAGTCGCGCTTGCCGGGCAAGACCCGCGAAGCCTGGGCCAGCGAGCTGACCAAACAGCGCACCATCAGCAGCCTGGAACCGGCGATCGTTACCCAAGTCGACAAGAATGGTGTGCAGGTGCTGACCCGCACCGGCGACGAACACGTCAACTGGGACACCATGAAGTGGGCGCGGCCGTTCCTCAACACCAACAGCATGGGCGCCAATCCGAAGCAGCCGTCGGATGTCGCGCAGGTCGGTGACCTGATCCGCGTGCAGCGCCAGCCGGACAATTCGCTGAAATTCAGCCAGATTCCGCAGGCTCAAGGCGCGCTGGTTTCGCTTGATCCGCAGAACGGCGCGATTCGCTCGCTGGTCGGTGGTTTCGCGTTCGAGCAGAGCAATTACAACCGCGCCTTGCAGGCCAAGCGCCAGCCGGGTTCGAGCTTCAAGCCATTCGTCTACAGCGCCGCGCTGGATAACGGCTACACCGCCGCGACGCTGGTGAACGATGCGCCGATCGTGTTTGTCGACGAGTACCTGGACAAAGTCTGGCGGCCGAAGAACGACACCAATACCTTCCTCGGCCCGATCCGCTTGCGTGAAGGTCTGTACAAGTCGCGCAACTTGGTGTCGATCCGATTGCTGCAGGCGCTGGGCGTCGATCGCACCATCGATTACATCAGCAAGTTCGGCTTCAACAAGCAGGACCTGCCGCGCAACCTGTCGCTGGCCCTCGGCACCGCGACGTTGACGCCGATGGAGATCGCCACCGGTTGGAGCACGTTTGCCAACGGCGGCTACAAGATCACCCCGTACATCATCGACAAGATCGAAAGCCGCAATGGCGACACGCTGTTCGTCGCCAACCCGCCGAGCGTGCCGCAGAACGCTGCGGTGGCCAGTGGCATCGCCGCGCCGGCCGCCGCCGAGGCCTTCACGGTCAACGCAACGCCGGGCGAGGCGCCGGGCACTGCCGCTACGCCGCAAACGCCGGCCGTGGCCGAACGGATTGTCGACGGTCGCACCACGTTCATTCTCAACAGCATGCTTGAGGACGTGATCAAACGCGGCACCGGTCGCCGCGCACTGGCGCTGGGGCGTTCCGACATCGCCGGCAAAACCGGTACGACCAACGAATCCAAGGATGCGTGGTTCTCCGGTTACAACGCCGATTACGTAACCACGGTGTGGACCGGTTTCGACCAGCCTGAAAGCCTCGGTCGCCGCGAGTTCGGTGGCACTGTGGCGCTGCCGATCTGGATGAATTACATGGCCGCCGCGCTCAAGGACAAGCCGCCGCACACGCAAGCGGAGCCTGAAGGCATCCTCAGCCTGCGGGTTGACCCGGTCAGCGGCCGTGCCGCGTCGCCAGGCACGCCAGGTGCGTACTTTGAGCTGTTCAAGGCTGAAGACACGCCACCGTCGGCCAACGAGCTGGGCAACGGCACCGCGCCGGGCAGCCCGCTGCCGGCAGACGAAGCGGCGCCGATCGACTTGTTCTGATCGCGTAACGCAAACCAGGAGCCCCGCCTTCGAAAGAAGCGCGGGGCTTTTTCGTTTCTGATCGTTCCCACGCTGCGCAGGAACGATCAAACATCCGTGTTTCCTGTCACGACGCCTTCGCGGGCAAGCCTCGCTCCTACGGGTCCGGCGCTATCCCTGTAGGAGCGAGGCTTGCCCGCGAAGGGGCCATCACTGCCGCTGCGAAACTCCCAGGCATAAAAAAACCCCGACTCACTTACGAGCCGGGGCTTTCGGTTGATGCGCTACAACGGCTTAGCCGTTGAACACGTCATCCACGCTTTGCAGCGGGTAGTTCTTCGGATACGGCAGGGTCGCTACGCCGGTCTCGATGGCGGCTTTGGCCACGGCATCGGAGATCACGGTGATCAGGCGTGCATCCATTGGTTTCGGAATGATGTACTCACGACCGAATTCCAGTTTGATGCCGCCGTAGGCGTCGCACACTTCCTGAGGAACCGGCAGCTTGGCCAGTTCGCGCAGGGCGTTGGCGGCGGCCACTTTCATTTCTTCGTTGATGCGCTTGGCGCGAACGTCCAGGGCACCGCGGAAGATGAACGGGAAGCCCAGCACGTTGTTGACCTGGTTCGGGTAGTCCGAACGGCCAGTGGCCATGATCACGTCGTTACGGGTGGCGTGCGCCAGTTCCGGGGAGATTTCCGGATCCGGGTTCGAGCACGCGAACACGATCGGGTTGGCCGCCATGGATTTCAGGCCTTCAGCGCTCAGCAGGTTCGGGCCGGACAGGCCAACGAACACGTCAGCACCGGTCAGCGCGTCAGCCAGAGTGCGCTTTTCGGTCGCGTGAGCGAACACCGCTTTGTACTGGTTCAGGTCGTCACGGCCGGAATGGATCACGCCGGTACGGTCAACCATGAAGATGTTTTCGATGTTGGCGCCCATGCTCACCAGCAATTTCATGCAGGAGATGGCGGCCGCACCGGCGCCCAGGCAGACGATCTTGGCGTCAGCGAGGGTTTTGCCAGCGATTTCCAGAGCGTTGATCATGCCGGCTGCCGTAACGATGGCGGTGCCGTGCTGGTCATCGTGGAAAACCGGAATGTCGCACTGCTCGATCAGAGCGCGTTCGATCTCAAAGCACTCAGGTGCCTTGATGTCTTCCAGGTTGATGCCGCCGAAGGTGATGGAGATACGCTTGACGGTGTCGATGAAGGCTTGCGGGCTTTCGGAGTCGACTTCGATGTCGAAAACGTCGATGCCGGCGAAGCGCTTGAACAGCACGCCTTTACCTTCCATGACTGGCTTGGAAGCCAACGGGCCGAGGTTACCCAGGCCGAGAATCGCGGTGCCATCGGAAATGACTGCAACCAGGTTGCCTTTACCGGTGTATTTGTAGGCCAGTTCAGGATCGCGGGCGATTTCGCGTACTGGTTCGGCTACGCCGGGGCTGTAGGCCAGCGACAGGTCGCGGGCGGTAGCGGTGGCCTTGGTGAGCTCGACACTCAGCTTCCCTGGACGAGGATGGGCGTGATATTCGAGAGCGGCAGTTTTCAAATCAGACATGTGGGCATTCCGCTTTTTACTGTTGGACAGACGGACCGCCGAGGATACGCGTGTCGCAAAGTCCCTACAAGACTGACCAGTCACCCCTGTCAAGCGCCCTGCCCTACGACTTTGGGCCAAGAGCCACGGAACACAAGGGCTTGACTGTTCACAATCTGAATAAAAAATGTCTACAATTTTTTATCATTGCGCCGTTTGCAGCATCGACGGATCACCCAATGGCAGCAACCAGCGCGCCTGCCCCTGATCCCGTCCGCCGCGCCGCGAGCGATCGACCACCCAGCCGCGCGCCTCGATCTGCTTGCCTTTGAGCCGTTGCAGCGCCGCAACGTCGAACTTGCCGAGCAGATTGGGCGCAACGCGCAGTACAACCGAGCCTTGCAGGGTGATCCATACGCCGCCGCGATTGCGCTGCACATTGGCCACACGGCCGCTGAGCACAGCGAAACCGGACCTCTGAATCTGCGCCGCTTGCAGTACCGGCGAGCGCTTCCACACTCCGAGCCCGGCCTGTCGCGCCGCGCGCTCTGCAGCTTGCTGGCAACTGACCAAATCGATATTCGGCGTCACCGCTACCTGAAAACCGAAGCCCTCGGCAAGCATTTGCGCTTCGAGGTTGGCGCCATCGACGCTGTAGACATGCGCCAACGTGCGGCCATAGCGGTCGTGCGCTTCTTTACCCGGACGCAAACCCACCCGGCCATTGCTGGCGGCCACCAACGCTTCGAGACGCTGGCGCGCGGCCACCGCGAACGGTTCGTCGCTGCCGCCCTGACGGCCGATCTCGGGGGTGTTCAAGCCAATCAGGCGCACGCTGCGGCCATCGCTCAGGCGCAGGGTGTCGCCATCCACCACGCGCTGCACGGCGATCGGCGTCAGCCCGGCGGGCACAGGGCAAAAGGCCTGGGCGGCGGACAGCCAAATCGCGGACACAAAAAAGGCGCCCACAAGGGACGCCTTTTTCAACAGCGGGGAAAAGCCCATCGGGCCCTTCAACCTTACTCTGCAGCAGCAGGTTTCTTGCCGAAAGCACCGAAACGGTCTGCGAAGCGCTGTACACGGCCGCCAGTATCCAGAGTCTTCTGCTTACCGGTGTAGAACGGGTGGCACTCGTTGCATACGTCAGTACCCAGTGGCTTGCACAGGTTCGAACGAGTTTCGAACTTGTTGCCGCAGCTGCAAGTTACTACGATGGTTTCGTACGCTGGATGGATATCGGCTTTCATGGTGTATTCCTCAGGCTAGCGTGCCGCCACTCAACACTATTGTTGAATACCGCACGTAATTAGGCCGCGGATTCTACCAGACCTTTGAAATCGCGCAAGCTGTCGCTTGAACCGGTCGTCTGCTAGGCTCCCGCTCCAATACGCGATCCCCTGTGGGAGCGAGCTTGCTCGCGATAGCGGCGTGCCAGTGCAGTAAATGTTGACTGACACGCCGTCATCGCGAGCAAGCTCGCTCCCACAGGGGATGTACGACCCCGCTTTTATAGCCTGTTGATCGAGATCCCCCCGCGTGCCCGACGCCATTTTGCGCCTCGCCCTGCCTTCGCCGCTGCGCCGTCTGTTCGATTACCGCGCGCCGGCCGGGGTGCTGCGCGCCCAGTTGCAACCGGGCATGCGCCTGCGGGTGCCGTTCGGGCGGCGGGAAATGATCGGCATTCTGGTTGAAGTCGCCGACACCAGCGAAGTCCCGGTAGAGAAACTCAAACCGGCAATTGCCCTGCTCGACGCCACGCCGCCGCTGCCACCGGCGCTGTTCAAACTGTGCCTGTGGACGTCGCAGTATTACCAGCACAGCCTCGGCGATACGTTGAGCTGGGCGTTGCCGGTATTGTTGCGCCAGGGTGAACTGGCCGAAGCGCGCCAGGAGCGCTTCTGGTCCGCCGCGCCCGGCGCCAGCCTTGATGATCCGCGCATCGCCCGCGCGCCACGCCAGCGTGAAGCGTTGGCAACCCTGGCGCAGCACCCGCACGGCGTCGCTCATCAATTGCTCAGCAAACTGATGCTGAGCAAGGACAGCCTCGACCTGTTGCTCGCCAAAGAACTGGTGCAAGTGGAAATCCGCAAGCACGCGCCCGACGCTCGCCACGAACATTGGCTGGCGCAACCGGAACTGCCGCTGAACCCGGAACAACGCGCCGCTTACGAGGCGATTCGCGCCGGGTTCGACAGTTACCACGCGTTCCTGCTGGCCGGCGTCACCGGCAGCGGCAAGACCGAAGTGTATTTGCAGTTGATCCGCGAAACCCTCGAGGCCGGCAAGCAAGCGCTGGTGCTGATCCCGGAAATCAACCTCGGCCCGCAAACCCTGGCGCGCTTCGAGCAACGCTTCAATGCACGCATTGCGCTGATCCATTCGGCGGTCAACGACCGTGAACGCCTGGAAGCCTGGCTCGCCGCGCGCGATGGCGACGCCGACATTATTATCGGCACCCGTTCGGCGCTGTTCACGCCGATGAAAAATCCCGGCCTGATCATCATCGACGAGGAGCACGACGGCTCCTATAAACAGCAGGAAGGCCTGCGCTATCACGCGCGGGATCTGGCGCTGGTGCGGGCGCGGCAGGAAAACATCCCGATTGTTCTCGGTTCCGCAACGCCGTCGCTCGAAAGCCTGCACAACGCCTACACCGGTCGTTACGGCCTGCTGCGCCTGAACGAGCGCGCGGGCGGCGCCAAGCAACCGCGCTTCCTGCGTCTGGACGTGAAAAGCCGTCCGCTGGACAGCGGCATTTCCGGGCCGATGCAGCAGGCAATCGGCCAGACCCTGGCGGCGGGGCAACAGGTGCTGGTGTTCCTCAATCGACGTGGTTTTGCGCCGACGCTGCTGTGCCACGATTGCGGCTGGATGTCTGAATGCCAGCGCTGCGACGCGCGGATGACCGTGCACCAGCGCTCCGGCGAACTGCGCTGCCACCATTGCGGCTACGTCGAACGCGTGCCGCGGCATTGCCCGAAGTGCGGCAAAGTCGATTTGCGCCCGGTAGGCGCCGGCACCGAGCGCGCCGAGGAGCGTCTGGCGATTCTGTTCCCGGACGTCCCGGTGTTGCGGGTCGACCGCGACAGCACTTCGCGCAAAGACGCGATGAACCAACTGTTCGCGACGATCCAGAAAGGCCAGCCGTGCATTCTGGTCGGCACGCAGATGCTCGCCAAAGGGCACCACTTTCCACGGGTGACGCTGGTGTCGATCCTCGATGCCGACGGCGGGCTGTTTTCCGGCGACTTCCGCGCCAGCGAGCGCATGGCGCAACTGATCGTGCAAGTCGCCGGGCGCGCGGGCCGGGCGGAAGAACCCGGCCGAGTGATCATTCAGACGCACCTCGCCGACCATCCGCTGCTGGTGCAATTGACCGAGCAGGGTTATTTCGCGTTTGCCGAGCAAGCCTTGAGCGAACGTCGTTCGGCGGGGCTGCCGCCGTTTGCGCATCTGGCGCTGCTGCGCGCCGAAGCGCACAAACCGGGGCAGGCTGAAGGCTTTCTCGATGAAGCGTGCAGCGAGGCGGAACGCTTGCTCGCCGAGCAGAACTTGAGCGGGATTGAATTGTTGGGGCCGGTGCCGGCGCCGATGGAGCGGCGTGCCGGGCGTTATCGCGCGCAGTTGTTGTTGCAAGCCACGGCGCGGGCGCCGCTGCATCGGTTGCTGAGCAGTTGGTTGCTGGCGCTGGAGCAAATGCCGAGCGGGCGGGCGGTGCGTTGGTCGCTGGATGTTGATCCCGTCGATTTGTATTGATTGGTGGATCGCCATCGCGAGCAAGCTCGCTCCCACAGGGGGTTTAAGCCAGGCCCAAAATTGTTGGGCACCGCCGATCATCTGTGGGAGCAAGGCTTGCCCGCGATGGCGTTCTCAAGACAGTCATCGCGGGCAAGCCTTGCTCCCACACGGCGGTCTATTTGTCACCACATATCCATAACCTGCCCGCTATAGTTGGCAAGCACGTCCGTGCCACGGATAATGCCCAGTTTTTCCACTAGCGCATCCAGGCGCCGCCGCGCTTGCGGTCGAAAGAGAACACCATGAAAGACACCATTCGCCAGCTGATCCAACAAGCCATCACCCAACTCGTCAACGAAGGTGTGTTGCCTGAAGGCCTGTCGCCGGCGATCCAGGTGGAAAACTCGCGCGACAAGAAAAACGGCGATTTCGCCAGCAACATCGCCATGATGCTGGCCAAACCGGCCGGCATGAAGCCGCGTGATCTGGCGGAAAAAATCATCGCCGCGCTGCCGGCTGACGATAACGTCACCAAAACCGAAATCGCCGGGCCGGGCTTCCTCAATTTCTTCCAGAACACCCAAGCCCTGGCTGCGCGCCTCGACGCCGCACTGGCCGATAAAAATATCGGCGTGCGCAAGGCTGGCCCGCTGCAACGCACCGTGGTTGACCTGTCGGCGCCAAACCTGGCGAAAGAAATGCACGTCGGCCACTTGCGCTCGACGATCATCGGCGACGGCGTGGCGCGGGTTCTGGAATTCCTCGGCGACACCGTGATCCGGCAGAACCACGTCGGCGACTGGGGCACCCAGTTCGGCATGTTGATGGCGTATCTGCAGGAAAACCCGATCACCAGCGATGAGCTGTCGGACCTGGAAAACTTTTACCGCGCCGCCAAGCAGCGCTTCGACGGCAGCGAAGAATTCGCCGACCGCGCCCGTGGCCTGGTGGTCAAGTTGCAGGCCGGCGATGCCGAATGCCTGGCGCTGTGGACGCGTTTCCGCGAGATTTCGCTATCGCACTGCCAAGCCATTTACGAACAACTCAACGTCAAACTGACGATGGCCGACGTGATGGGCGAAAGTGCCTACAACGACGACCTGATCAACGTGGTCAACGACCTCAAGGCCGCTGGCCTGCTGGTCGAAAGTAACGGCGCGCAGTGCGTGTTCCTCGACGAATTCAAGAACGCCGACGGCGACCCGCTGCCGGTGATCATCGTCAAGGCTGATGGCGGCTACCTGTACGCCACCACTGACCTGGCGGCCGTGCGTTATCGCAGCGGCAAACTGAAAGCTGATCGCGCGTTGTACTTCGTCGATCAGCGTCAGGCGCTGCACTTCCAGCAAGTGTTCCAGGTCGCGCGGCTGGCCGGTTTTGTCACGCACCCGATGGAAATGGAACACATGGGTTTCGGCACCATGAACGGCGCCGATGGCCGTCCGTTCAAGACCCGTGATGGTGGCACCGTGAAGCTGGTCGATCTGCTGACCGAAGCCAAGGACCGCGCCTACACGCTGGTCAAAGAGAAAAACCCGGAGCTGGCCGAAGACGATTTGCGCAACATCGCCAAGGTCGTGGGGATTGGCGCGGTGAAATACGCCGACCTGTCCAAGCACCGCACCAGCGACTACAGCTTCAACTTCGATTTGATGCTCAACTTCGAAGGCAACACCGCGCCGTACTTGCTGTACGCCTACACCCGCGTAGCCGGCGTGTTCCGCAAACTGGGCAAGGATTTCAGCGAAGTCGAAGGGCAGATCGTCCTCGATGCGCCGCATGAACTGGAACTGGCAACCAAACTGGCGCAGTTCGCCGAAGTGCTGAATAACGTTTCTGACAAAGGAACGCCGCACACGCTGTGCACCTACCTGTACGATGTCGCCGGTCTGTTCTCGAGTTTCTATGAGAACTGCCCGATCCTCAGCGCCGACACCCCGGCACAAATGCAAAGCCGTCTGCGCCTCGCCGCGCTGACCGGCCGCACACTCAAGCAAGGCCTGGAACTGTTGGGTCTGGAAACTCTGGAGCGTATGTAAGTTGGCTGCCAAGAAAAAACCTGCACCCAAGCGCGGCGCCAGTCGTTACACCGCTCCTGCCAAGCAACCGATTCCAGGTTGGCTGTGGATGGCCATCGGCCTCACGGTCGGCGCGTTTATCGTGTTCCTGATGAAACTGGAACCGGGCAAGGGCAGCGAGAGCGTCAAGCGCGAAAAGATCGAGCAGCAGAAAGCGTCAAAAATCGCCGAGGCCAACAAGACCCCGCCGAGCCCGACGCAACCGGTGAAGCCGAAGTACGACTTCTACACCTTGCTGCCGGAATCGGAGGTGATCGTGCCGCCGGACGCGGTGCCGGAGAAGACCCTGCCGACACCGCAAGTGCCCGCCGTGCCGACCACGCCGGTGACCCCGGAGCAAGCGGCGAAGATCGACACCGCGCGCGCTCAGGCGGCTCTGGCGGGGATTACCCCGCCACCAGCACCGCAGGTGTCGAAAGCGGCGCCAGTGACCAAGTTCTTTTTGCAGGCCGGTTCGTTCCGCAAAGAGGCGGATGCCGACAAGGTGCGCGCGCAGATCATTTTGCTCGGTCAGGCCGTGGCGGTTGAATCCGGCACGGTCAAGGACGAAACCTGGTACCGCGTTTTGGTCGGCCCGTTCAGCAACCGCGAACAGCTGACCACCGCGCAGAAACAACTGGCCGGCAGCGGCTTTAGCAACCTGTTGTTACAACAACGCCAAAGCCGCTGATTTCGTCAGCAGCACCGCGTTATCGTTCTTCGCGGGCAAGCCTCGCTCCTACAGGAAATGCGCCGTTCGCCGTATATGGGAACGACATAAACCTGTAGGAGCGAGGCTTGCCCGCGAAGACGCCAGAACAAACAACACACCCTCCCCCGCCTAACGC
>NZ_MKGS01000092.1:0-3456 GCF_002836905.1 Pseudomonas sp. 43NM1
CATGCAAACCAACCACCCGGACAAACCGGTGATGACCTACGAAATGTTCTTCCGCGAACGTCAGGAAGCGCGTTACGGCGGCAAATCCGGGCCGAAGTGTTGTTAAACGGCTGTCATTGAAGCAACGCAAAACCCTGTGGGAGCCGAGCTTGCTTGCGATAGCGGTCTGACATTCAGCAACTGTGTTGAATGTTCAATCGCCATCGCGAGCAAGCTAGCTCCCACATTTGTTTTGCATGAACACAAATCTGAGCACAACAGAAATCCCCTGTGGGAGCCGAGCTTGCTCGCGATAGCGGTCTGACATTCAGCAACGGTGTTGAATGTTCCGCCGCCATCGCGAGCAAGCTCGCTCCCACATTTGTTTTGCAGTGCACACAAATCTGCGCACAACAGAAACCCCCTGTGGGAGCCGAGCTGAACTGGCCTAATGATTTTGGACACTTCAATCGGGCGCTATGATGGCGCCCAAATCTGAGGTGTTTTTGGATATGCGTAATTCTTATTCAACTGAGTTCAAACTCAAGGCTGCTGGCATGGTGCTGGATGAGGGGATATCGGTTCCCGAGGTTTGCGCCAGTTTAGATATTGGCTCTACCGCCTTGCGTCGCTGGGTCGATCAGGTGCGTAAAGAACGCCAGGGTTCGACCCCGGTGGGAGCCAAAGCGATCACGGCTGACCAGCGAGAAATCCAGGAACTCAAAGCCTTGCTCAGGCAAAAAGACCGGGATATCGAAATCCTAAAAAAGGCCAGTGCTCTCCTGCTGTTGGACGCCAAAGATCATTCTCACTGATCAATGAGCTGGGCGAGCGATATGGCGTTAACGACTGCTGCCGCGTGTTTGAAGTCAGCCGCAGCAGTTTTTATGCTTGGCGTCAGCGCCAAGGCAAGGTGAACCCTGAGCGGGAGAAACTCAAAGCCATGCTGGTCGAGCATCACAAGGAATCCAGAGCTTCCGCGGGGGCGCGCACCCTTTCCAGGGAGCTGCAAGCCAAGGGGCATCGCGTCGGGCGGCACATGGCTCGCAGCTTGATGCGAGAAGCCGGCGTGGTCAGTCGTCAGCGCCGACGTCACAAATACAAGTCATCTGGCGTTGAAGCCTTGGTGGCGCCGCACGTGCTCAAGCGCGAGTTTGATGTCACGGCGATCAACCAAGTGTGGTGCGCGGACGTGACGTACATCAAGGTCGGCACGCGGTGGATGTATTTTGCAGCGGTTCTGGATCTGTTCGCCCGCCGGCTCGTGGGGTGGGCGTTTTCGATGATCTCGGATGCGGAGCTGACCTGCGAGGCCCTACGGATGGCGGTTGAGCTGCGAGGCAAACCCAAAGACGTGCTGTTTCACTCCGATCAAGGCTGCCAGTACACCAGCCATAAGTTCAGGAATGAGTTGCTGGCGAATGGACTGCGGCAAAGCATGAGTCGTAAAGGCGAATGCTGGGATAACGCCCCGATGGAGCGTTTCTTTGGAAGTCTGAAATCAGAGTGGGTGCCTGAAGCCGGTTACCGCTCGGAGTATGAAGCCCGGGCTGATTTGCAGCGCTACGTGGTGCGCTACAACAACTTCAGGCTCCATAGCTACAACGATTACCGGTCACCGGTCGCCATGGAGAAAATGGCGGCGTGAAAAAACCGTAATTGGTGTCCAGGATTACTTGACCAGATCAGCCTCGCTCCTACAGGGTTTGGGCTGGGCATATAACCGCAGACAACCGCGCAGTTGTGGGAGCAGAGCTTGCTCGCGATGGCGGTCGGTCAGGCGATTTTTGATTACCTGACCCAGCGCTTTCGCGGGCAAGCCTCGCTCCTACGGGTTTTGTGTTGGGCATATAACCGCAGACAACCGCGCAGTTGTGGGAGCCGAGCTTGCTCGCGATGGCGGTCGGTCAGGCGATTTTTGCTGACCTGATATACCGCTTTCGCGGGCAAGCCTTGCTCCTACAGGGTTTGGGTTGGTCGGTCAGGCGAGGCTGTCGACGACGCCGCCGTCTACGCGCAATGCCGCGCCGGTGGTGGCTGAGGCTTGCGGTGAGGCCACGTAGACCACCATGTTCGCTACTTCTTCCATTTCGGCCGCGCGCTGGATGATCGAGGTCGGACGGTTGGCCATGACAAAATCGGCTGCAACTTTTTCCATCGATTCGCCGGACTTTTGCTGTTCATCCTTGAGCATCTCCTGCAGCCCTTCGGACAACGTCGGCCCTGGCAGTACGGCGTTGACGGTCACGCCAGTGCCCGCCATGCGCTTGGCCAGACCCCGTGAAATCGACAGGTTTGAAGTCTTGGTGAAACCGTAA
Organism: Pseudomonas sp. 43NM1; assembly: GCF_002836905.1. Taxonomy (NCBI): domain Bacteria; kingdom Pseudomonadati; phylum Pseudomonadota; class Gammaproteobacteria; order Pseudomonadales; family Pseudomonadaceae; genus Pseudomonas; species Pseudomonas sp. 43NM1. Next base: position 2,298 of record NZ_MKGS01000092.1, read on the forward strand.
TGGATCATGTCCGCCGGGATGTTCAGCGCCGACTCGGACGAGATGAACACCACCCGGCCCCAGGCGTTTTTCGCCATGCCTTCGAGATAGGCGCGCGACAGGCGCACACCGGACATCACGTTGACCTCGAAGAATTTTTCCCAGACCTCATCCTCGGTTTCGAAGAAATCCTGCGGGCCATAAATGCCGACGTTGTTCACCAGAATATCCACGTGCGGCAGGGCGGCGACCATGCTCTTGCAGCCCTCGGCGGTGCCGGCGTCGGCGGCGATCCCGCGCACCTTGGCGTTGGGCAGCAGCTTTTTGAGTTGGCTGACAGCGGCGTCGACAGCGTCCTGCTTGCGCCCATTGATCACCACCTCGGCACCGGATTGCGCCAGGCCTTTAGCAATCGCAAAACCGATGCCTTGGGTTGAGCCGGTGACCAGCGCGGTTTTGCTGGATAGATCGATGTTCATGGCTATCACTCGCTTGAAGGGGAGGTAAGAGGGATGACTGCGCGGGGCTTTGTGGAGTTCAAGGCATTCCGATGATTTGTAAAAAAGTTTGTCAGCGGCGTTGCTTCACGCCAGTCTGGACGTTGAAGATTTTTGCCAAGGCCTGTCGCTCTCATGTCAGAAAAAACCGCCGACCAACACTCGTTCCGGGCCGCTTCGGTATTGGCCCTGTGTTTACCTGGCGATGTCTTGTTGTACCTGCTGTTGCCGATGCAGTCGCAGGCATTCGGCATCACGTTGGCCGAGGCGGGGATTTTGCTGGCGGCGAATCGGCTGGTGCGGATTTTCGGTTATCGCTACGTCATGCAGTTTTACACCCGCCAGGGTGATCGCCCGGCGTTGCTGCTGGCCACGGGCACGGCGGCGTTGTGCGCGTTGGGTTACGCGACGCTGTCGGGTTTTTGGTGGTTGCTGCTGTTGCGCCTCGGTTGGGGGTTGTCGTACGCGGCGCTGAATTTGTCCACGCAAGTGATGGCTACCGCCGAGCCGTTGGGTGCGGCGCGGCGTACCGGGCGTTCGCGCGCGGTGATCGCGGCGGGGCCGATGCTGGCGCTGCCGCTGGGTGCGTTGCTCAGTGTCGAGTACGGCCCGCGAGTGATTTTCTACCTGATGTGCGTGACCTCGCTGATCGGAATGTGGCTGGCGCTCGGGCTGCCGTCGGC
>NZ_MKGS01000093.1:0-3409 GCF_002836905.1 Pseudomonas sp. 43NM1
CTCATCGACTGCCGATCCAGCCCGGCCTGTTGCGCGGGCAGGGTGGTCGCCACCAGATAATCGACCAGCCCCAGCACATAGGCGCTGTAGCGCGAACGCATCAAGGCCTCGGCGCATGGGGCCGGGTGGCCGGCATGGTAATGACCGCAGCAGGCGTCGAGCAGGGTGCCGCTGCCGCAAGGGCAAATGGATGTACTCATTGCGTTACCACCAGTATTTCCCGAAGTTTTCCGGATTGGCCCAGAACCGCGCGTTGAGCCAGTCGGGCACCTGTTTATAGTCAAGCAGATCATAGGTGAACAGCGTCAGCACCTGATCGTCGCGCTGAAAGCGTTCGCTGGCCTGCAGCGCCAGGGAGAAAAAGTCGGTTTCCTGCCATTGGCTGGCCGGCAGATCGGCCAGCACCGCGATGCGGCTGGCGTTGAGGTTGCGAATGCCGCCGAGCAGATTCAGGCCATCGCGCTTGGGCAGATGTTCCAGGCAATCAACCACCAGCGCCAGATCAAAACGCCGCGCCGCCAGCTCTGGCGGCAACGGCCCGGGCGCTGCGTGGGCGACGCAACTGTCCGGATGCGCGAGCTTGAACGCCGCCACGGCGGGGAATTCACTGGCGCCAATAAGCAACAGCCGTGCCGGTGCATAAAGGTCGAGCAAAGCGGCCAAGGCCTGCTGCGGCGTGCGCGAAGAAATACCTGCAATCATCGAAGATCCTCAATCAGAGCGCCAAGACTAGCCTGCCGCAACCTCCGGGCCTAGAGCCATTGTCCGGCAAAAGTGCCGATGTCCCGTGAACACGGGCTAAAACAGCGATGGCCTATTGCTGGCGGAGATTAAAACTGCGGTCTTTACTCCCTGAATCGGTTTCAAGCCGATCCCTCAGGAGAAAACTAGATGAGCATAGTTCGGACAGCATTACCCTTGGTGCTGCTAACCAGTGTGTTGACTGGTTGCGCAGGTTTGCAGAAAACCGACTGGCCGTCCTGTGCGGCGGTCGGCGGTGTCGTCGGTGCAGGGCTGGGTGCGACCGAAAGCACCGCGTGGGCCGGCGGCGGTGCGCTGTTTGTCGGCGGCATGGCGGCGGCGTATTGCTGGGTTCACGGTGACGGCGACGAGGACGGTGATGGCGTGCCGGACAGCCGCGACAAGTGCCCGGGCACACCGCGCGGGGTTCAGGTGGATGCTGACGGCTGCCCACCACCAGCGCCGGCGCCAGTGGTCGAGGAAGTAGTGATCGTCAAGGAAGAAACCATTGTCATCCGCGACGTGCACTTCCAGTTCGACAAAGCCACGCTGACCCCGTCCGACAAACTGGTCCTCGACAAAGTCGCGACGCGCCTGAAACAGGAAGCGTCGACTGCGCGCCTGACCGTCAACGGCCACACCGACAGCGTCGGCAGCGATGCCTACAATCAGAAGCTCTCGGACAAACGTGCGCACTCGGTGGTGGAATACCTGATCCAGGGCGGCGTGCCGCGCAGCAGTTTTGTCTCGGTGACCGGCCTGGGCGAAAGCCAGCCAGTGGCTGATAACAAGACGGCCGATGGCCGCGCGCAGAACCGCCGCACCGAAATCAAAATCGAGCGTTAAAGCCCCTTCCGCTCCGCGGCTTGTGCAGTCGCGGTTGCGGGTCTTTACTCCTGTGTAACCGGTATGGGCCGGTAACACAGGAGCATTCACAAATGAGCGTTCTCATACGCACCGTCTTGCCGGTTCTGCTGCTTGGCAGCTTGTTGACCGGTTGCGCCACTCACAGCGATGGCACTGCCCCGCTCAATCAACGTACCTGGCCGATCTGCAGCGTCATCGGCGGCCTGGTCGGCGGCGGCCTCGGTGCTCTGCAAAGTAGCGCATGGGCGGGCGGCGGAGCAGCGCTCGGAATCGTTACGGGTGGTTTGATCTGTTATGCGCAGGACGGCGACGAAGACAGCGACGGCGTATTCGACCGGCGTGATCGTTGCCCCGACACGCCGGAAAACACCGCTGTCGATCATCGCGGCTGCCCGCGGCCGGTGTACCCGGTCAGCGTCAAACCGGTCGAGCCAGCGCCGCCGGCGACGGAAGTCATTACCCTGAGCGATGCCGGCAACGTGCTGTTCGACTTCGACAAATCCGACCTCACGCCTGCCGCTCGCAGCGAGCTTGATGCACTGATGACCAAGTTGCAGAACGCCGACGTGGTCAGCATCAAAGTCATCGGCCATACCGACAGCACCGGTTCGGACGCGTACAACCAGGCATTGTCGGAGCGTCGCGCGAGCAGCGTTGCCGCCTATTTGCTGAGCCAGGGCCTGGCGCCAAACAAACTCACCAGCGAAGGCAAAGGTGAAAGCCAGCCGGTTGCCGACAATGAAACGGAAGAAGGCCGGGCGCAAAACCGTCGTGTCGAGTTGCACATCAATCGCTGATGCTTGACGCAGGCGTTTAGCAAAAGCCTCGATCTAGAGCCGCCGGGCCGGTAAAACGGTTAAACCGGCGGCCTTCTGGATGAATTTTCTGTTGCCCACTGGCGCATCCCGCGTGGAAGCCGTTACTGTGCGCCCAAAGAATAATTCTCAACGGGGGAGCGTATGAAGGTGTTTTGGGGGCTGGGGAAGCTGTTGACCCTGCTGTTCTGGTTGGTGGTGCTGGTCAACTTGCTGATGCCGTTTATCAATCCGCTGCACCTGCTGGTCAATTTGGCCGGCGCTCTGTTGGCGGTTATCCATTTTCTTGAGGCGCTGCTGTGTTTTCGCAGCCTCAGAGGTCGCGCCCATCCGTGGCGTGATCGTTTGAAGATCCTGTTTTTTGGCGTTTTCCATTTGCAAACCATTCCGGCCCCGGCCGTACAAGGGGCTTCCCATGCGTAAACTTTGTCTGCTTGCCGCGTTCATCAGCCCGTTGGCCTGTGCTCAGGTCGTGAGCGTTGAAAGCAATTCCCTGATGCGCTTGCCGAATAACACCAGCACTTTGCAGCTCGAACGCCTGGACGTTGCCGATTACGGCACGTTGCTGATTCCGTCCAACGTCACGGAAGTGACGGTCGGCGAATTGCACCTCGGGCGTGACGCGCGAATTGCCATTGTTCCGGGCGAACAGGCGCTGGAGCTGAAAGTCAGCCGCGCCGAATTGTCCGAAGGCAGCTCGATCACCGCGCGCGGGGCGCCGGGGACGTATCAGAAGGCGGCTCGTTCGGGACGTAATCTGAACCTGCAGATCAAGGCACTGGATGCACCGATGTTGACCGTCGACGCACGCGGCGGCGCGGGCGCGCCGGGTTTTGTCGGGCTGGATGGCGCTTACGGCGAGGACCCGGGTTGCACGTGGGGCCAGGCCGGTCGCGGGTTCAACGGCAGCGATGGCAGCGATGGCCAACCGGGCGCGGCTGGCGCGTTGGTCCGTTTGGAAGTGCCGCGCAGTTATCCGCTGGAGC
>NZ_MKGS01000094.1:0-3345 GCF_002836905.1 Pseudomonas sp. 43NM1
AACTATGTGGCGCAGGCACGGTTGGGCCTCAGCGAGGCTGAGCACGAAGCGTTTTTCAGCGAAATGCTCGGCGATATCGATGAGCCGACCCTGGCGTTTGCCTTGCAGGATGTTAATGGCGACGGCAGCGGCATTGAGCAAGCGCAGCAAAACCTCGACGCCACGCTGAGCCGGCGTTTGCGCGAGCAGGCGCGTACCTTGGGCGTGAGCGTCGCCAGCGTCGTGCACTTGGCGTGGGCGCAGGTGCTGGGCCAGGTCACGGGTCGAGAAGACGTGGTGTTCGGCACGGTTTTACTCGGCCGGATGCAGGGCGGCGAGGGCGCCGACCGCGCGTTGGGCATGTTCATCAATACCTTGCCGTTGCGCGTGAATGTCGGCGCCAGCGGCGTGCAGGCCGGCGTGCGCGCGACCCATGCGCGGCTCTCGCAATTGCTCGGCCACGAACATGCCTCCTTGTCGCTGGCGCAGCGTTGCAGCGGCGTGCCGGCGTCGTTGCCGTTGTTCAACAGCTTGCTCAACTATCGCCACAGTGCGGCGGGCCAAAGTGACGCGGACGACGCTGTCGTCAGTCCGCTGGGCTGGGAAGGTATCGAGATTCTGCAATCGCAGGAGCGCAGCAATTATCCGTTGGTGCTCAGCGTTGACGACCTCGGCGAGGGCTTTCGCCTGGTGGTGCAAACCCACGCCGAGGTCGGCGCGCAGCGGGTCGGCGACTATATGTATGGCGCCTTGCAGCAACTGGTCAATGCACTGGAACAGGCGCCGGGCGCCGCGCTTAATGGCTTGTCGATTTTGCCGGCGCACGAACGTGAACAGGTCCTGCGCACCTTCAACCACACCGACGCCGACTACCCGAGCGCGCAAACCTTGCACGGGATGTTCGAGGCGCAGGCGCAATTGCGCCCGTATGCGCTGGCGGTGATTCAGGGTTCGCAGCGGCTCAATTATCAGCAACTCAACCAGCGCGCGAATCAGTTGGCGCATCACTTGCTGCAACACGGCGTGCAGCCCGACGACCGCGTGGCGCTTTGCGTGCGGCGCGGGCCAGAGATGCTCGTGGGCCTGCTGGCGATTCTCAAGTCCGGCGCCGGTTACGTGCCGATTGACCCGGCGTATCCGCCGGAACGCATCGCCTATCTGTTGCAGGACAGCGCCCCGGTGGCGGTGCTGGCGCAGAGTGCCACGCGCGGTTTGCTCGGTGATAGCGTCACGATCGACCTCGATAGCGCGATTTGGCAACAACAACCGATCAGCAATCCGCAGGTTGCGCGGCTGTCCCCGGCGCACCTCGCGTACGTGATTTATACCTCCGGCTCGACCGGTTTACCGAAAGGCGTGATGGTCGAACACCGCACCGTGGAAAACCTCGTGCACTGGCATTGCGAGGCGTTTTATCTGGGCCAGGACAGCCAGACCTCAAGCGTCGCCGGGTTTGGTTTTGATGCGATGGCTTGGGAAGTCTGGCCAGCGCTGTGCAGCGGCGCGACCTTGCATTTGCCGCCGGCGGATGTCGGCAACGAGAACATCGATGAACTGCTGAGTTGGTGGCAGGCGCAACCGCTGGACGTGAGTTTTCTGCCGACGCCGGTGGCCGAATACGCCTTCAGCCAACACCTCGAACACCCGACCTTGCGCACGCTGCTGATTGGCGGCGACCGTTTGCGTCAGTTCGGCAAAACCCAGACCTTTGAGGTGATCAACAACTACGGTCCGACCGAAGCCTCGGTCGTCGCGACGTCGGGACGGGTGAACGTCGGCGAGCCGTTGCACATCGGCCAGCCCATCGCCAATGCGCGGGTTTATTTGCTTGATCAACAACAACGTCCGGTGCCGATTGGCGTGGCTGGCGAGTTGTATGTGGCGGGTGCCGGGGTGGCGCGCGGGTATCTGAATCGTGCGCAAATGACCGCCGAACGTTTTCTCCGCGATCCGTTTGTGCATCATTCGCGGATGTATCGCACCGGCGACCTCGCGCGGTGGCTGGCCGACGGCAGCCTCGAATACCTCGGTCGCAATGACGATCAGGTGAAAATCCGTGGCATGCGCATCGAGTTGGGCGAGATCGAAACCGCGCTGGCAACCCACGCCGGGATCAAGGAAGCCGTGGCGCTGGTGCGCGACGAACGCCTGATCGTCTGGTTCGTCGAACACACGCCGCTGCTGATCGAGGACCTGCGCGAACATCTGCAAAATCAGTTGCCGGAGTACATGGTGCCGTCCGCCTATGTGCGCCTCGACCATTTGCCGCTGACCGCCAACGGCAAACTTGATCGCAAGGCCTTGCCGCAGCCCGATCAGACCGCGTTGCTGAATCGCGAGTACCAAGCGCCGCAAGGCAAGGTTGAAGCGGCGTTGGCGCAAATCTGGGCCGACGTGCTCAAGGTTGAACGTGTTGGCCGGCAAGACAATTTCTTCGAACTCGGCGGCCATTCGCTGCTTGCCGTCAGCCTGATCGAGCGCATGCGCCAGCAAGGCTTGAGCGCTGACGTGCGCGTGCTGTTCAGCCAACCAACACTGGCGGCACTGGCCGCCGCCATTGGCAGTGGTCGCGAAATCGCGGTTCCGGCCAACCGGATAACCCAGGGTTGCCAGCGCATTACGCCGCAGCTGTTGCCGCTGGCAGATCTCGATCAGGACGCAATCGACCAGATAGTCGCCAGCGTGCCCGGCGGTGCCGGCAACGTGCAGGACATTTACCCGCTCGCGCCGTTGCAGGAAGGCATTCTTTATCACCACCTCAGCGCAACTCAAGGCGATCCTTATCTGCTGCAAACGCAACTGGCGTTCGACAGCTTCGAGCGCCTGCAAGCGTTCACCAATGCGCTGCAAAAAGTCATTGATCGCCACGACATATTGCGTACCGGCGTGGTGTGGCAAGGGTTGCAGCAGCCGCTGCAAGTGGTCTGGCGCGAGGCGCTCCTGCCGGTCACAGAAGCCCCGGTCACACAAGCGCCGGTCGATCAGTTGCCCGAACGCCTCGACATCAGTCAAGCGCCGCTGATTCGGATGATTTACACGCGGGAACCGGCGCCGCAACAACGCATAGAAGCGACGCTGCTGTTCCATCATTTGGTGCTGGACCACATGGCGATGGACGTGGTCGGTCAGGAGATTCAGGCTTTTCTGCTCGACCCGAGCGCGCAACCGGGCGCCGCAGTGCCGTATCGCAACTATGTGGCGCAGGCGCGCTTGGGCGTCAGTCAGGACGAGCACGAAGGGTTTTTCAGCGAAATGCTCGGCGACATCGACGAGCCGACGCTGCCGTTCGGTTTGCACGACGTCAGCGGCGACGGCAGCGATATCGAGGAAGCGCAATTGACGCTGGACGATGCCCTGAGCCAGCGG
>NZ_MKGS01000095.1:0-3328 GCF_002836905.1 Pseudomonas sp. 43NM1
AGCGTAGAATCCCCCAAGCCCCACCCGCCACCCGAGACGGACTCTCAATGCCAACCCCAACCACCCAATATCCCCTCTGGAAAACCTACCTGCTTTTCCTCGCCCCCATGGTCCTCTCCAACTTTCTGCAATCCATGTCGGGCACGATCAACAGCATCTACATCGGCCAAATGCTCGGCACTCAGGCGCTCGCGGCTGTGTCGGGGATGTTCCCGATCGTGTTCTTCTTTATTGCTCTGGTGATCGGGCTCGGGGCTGGCGCGGGTGTACTGATCGGCCAGGCCTGGGGCGCGCGGGAAACGCATTTGGTCAAAACTATCGCCGCGACGACGTTGCTGTTGGGCGCGATGATCGGGCTGCTTGCGGCGGTGTTGGGGAGCATTTTTGCCAGGCCTGCGTTGCAGGGTTTGGGCACGCCGGCGGATGTGTTGGACGACGCGGTTTCGTATGCGCACGTGATGATGTGGATCATGCCGTCGCTGTTGGTTTATGTGCTGTTTACGCAGTTGTTGCGCGGGGTCAGCGACACGGTTTCGCCGTTGGTGGCGTTGATCGTTTCGACGTGTATCGGGTTGGCGCTGACGCCGGCGTTGATTCGCGGTTGGCTGGGTTTTGCGCCGCTGGGGATTCAGAGTGCGGCGTATGCGGGGTTGGTGGGCAATTTGTCGGCGATGGGGTGGCTGGCGTGGCGGTTGATTCGCAAGGGGCATCCATTGGCGCCGGATCGCGAGATGTTTGCGGCGATGCGTCTGGACCTGGCGATTCTCGGCAAAGTGTTGCGCATCGGCCTGCCGACCGGGTTGCAGATGGTGGTGTTGTCGGCGTCGGAGTTGGTGATTCTGGCGTTGGTCAATCAGCATGGCTCGCAGGCGACGGCGGCGTATGGGGCGGTGACGCAGATTGTCAATTACGTGCAGTTTCCGGCGTTGTCGATTGCGATTACGGCATCGATTCTCGGCGCGCAGGCGATTGGTGCGGGGCAACTGCAGCGGATTACGCCGATCTTGCGCACGGGCCTGTTGATCAATGTGTGTTTGACCGGTGGTTTGGTATTGCTGGGGTACCTGTTGTCGCACTGGTTGTTGGGGTTGTTCCTTACTGAACCGACGACGCAAGCGATGGCTGAGCATCTGTTGCACATCATGCTGTGGAGTTTGTTGGTGTTTGGTTTCCAGGCAATTATCGGCGGGATCATGCGCGCCAGCGGCACGGTGTTGGTGCCGATGGCGATTTCAATTGTCTGTGTGGTCGGCGTGCAGTTGCCGGTCGCGTATTGGCTGGATACGCACTATGGACTGCAAGGTGTATGGATGGCGTTTCCGGTGGCTTACTTGGGCATGCTGGCGTTGCAGACGGCTTATTACAAGTTCGTCTGGCGGCACCAGAAGATCGAGCGGTTGGTATAGCGCAGTTGTTTGCTGAAGTTGAAAGCTGTCCTTTGGTGGCAGGCTGTCAGATATGACAGTAGTCGCCGGGGCAGGGCGCGAGTAGGTTGATTGCATACCGTTAAGTTGTCGGGCCGTGTAACGGGCAACGGGCATGGAGGCGCAATCAACATGGACAACCACTGCGTATTTTCCGGCAGGTTCGTATTTGTCGGGTTTGGTTCTATTGCTCGGGCGACGTTGCCGCTGTTGCTGAGGCAGGAGCATATTTCGGTCGGCGACATCACCGTACTCGCGCCTATTATTGAAGACCGCGAATGGTTTGCGCAGCAGGGTATTGAGTTCATTGAAGCGCAACTGACCCGAGACAACTTTGCAAAAACGCTGGATCTTTACGTCAACCCCGGTGACTTTATCGTCAATGTTTCGGTGGGCGTCAGTTCGGTAGCGCTGATGCACTATGCCGCGCATGTTGGCGCGTTGTACCTCGACACTTGCGTTGAACCTTGGGAAGGCGGTTATGCCAGTCCGGACATGTCGTTGTCCCAGCGCACCAACTATGCGCTTCGGCATAGCGTGCTTGAACTGCGTGAAGTGATTGATAAAGGCCCGACGGCAGTCGTCGCGCACGGCGCCAATCCGGGTTTGATTTCGCATCTGTTGAAGGCTGGTTTGGTGCAACTGGCGGGGCAACTGAAAACTGCGTTGCCGATGACGCGCAAGGGCGTTAATTGGGCGGCGCTGGCGATGGACATGGGCGTGAAAGTCATTCATGTCGCCGAGCGCGATACGCAGAAAACCCGGCAGATCAAGGAGGACGACGAGTTCGTCAATACGTGGTCGGTCGATGGGTTTTTGAGTGAGAGTCTGCAGCCGGCGGAGCTGAGTTGGGGCACGCACGAGAAGACTTGGCCGGTGGATGCGCAGCGGCATCAGTTCGGTTCGCGCAACTCGATCTTCCTCGAACGGCCGGGCGCCAATGTGCAGGTCTATACTTGGACGCCGCTCGGCGGGCCGTGCCTGGGGCGGATGATTACGCACCACGAAACTGTGTCCACCGCCGATTACCTGACCGTCCGCGAGTTGGGCAAAGAAGTCTACCGACCGACTGTTTATTACGCTTATCACCCGTGCGACGACGCGTTGTTGTCGATTGACGAGTTGATTGGCCGTGGCTGGAAACCGCAAACCCATAAACGAATCATGAACGATGAGATTGTTCTGGGCGGCGTCGATGCGCTTGGGGTGTTGCTGATGGGCCACGATTTGAATGCGTATTGGTATGGCTCACTGCTGCGCATCGACGAGGCGCGGGCCATCGCGCCGTTCAACACGGCGACCAGTCTGCAGGTGGCTGCCGGGGTGTTGTCGGGGATTGTCTGGGCGGTGCGCCATCCGAACGAAGGCATCGTCGAGGCGGAGCAAATGGACTACGAGGAAGTGCTGGAAATCGCCACGCCTTACCTCGGCACGTTGACCGGCGTGCAGACCGATTGGCAGCCGCCGGAGAGGGTGTTGCAGCCATTTTGTGCGCCGGGTAAAGCGCCGGATCCCTGGCAGTTTGAGCAGTTTGTGAGTCGCTGAAGCGCTGGGGAGAATTAGAGATATTGGTGGGGCTGAGCTTGCTCGCGATAGCGGTGGGTCAGGTGATGCATGTGTTAGTTGGGATGACGCTATCGCGAGCGAGCTCGCTCCCACAGGGGATTGTGGTGGGTGCGGGGTTTGTGCTCGGCGCAGATTCTGTAGGAGCTGAGCTTGCTCGCGAAAGCGGTGGGTCAGGTGATGCATGTGTTGGTTGGGATTACGCCTTCGCGAGCAAGCTTTGCTCCTACGGGATTTTTGGTGGATGCGGGGTTTGTGCTCGGCGTTGATCCTGTGGGAGCTGAGCTTGCTCGCGAAAGCGGTGGGTCAGGTGATGTATGTGTTGGTTGGGATTACGCCTT
>NZ_MKGS01000096.1:0-3275 GCF_002836905.1 Pseudomonas sp. 43NM1
GCTTACAAGGGGGCTTACGGGGGAGGTTTGCAACGGGAACTCGCTCCTTGAGTGTAAGAAATGGCCTGACAGGTTGTCAGACACGTCCCCATCCTGGGGGTGCGCATTGTGCGAATTTTCCTACGGGATAGCAAATGGCCTCGATCCAAATCTGGCTTACGCGCACCGCAAATCCCTGTAGGGGCAAGGCTTGCCCGCGAAGGCGTCCGCTCAGTCGGCGCCCGCCTCGCGGATCAGCGCATCCACCTCAACCGAACCCGGCGCCGTCGCCGGCCCCCAGCGCGTCACGGCCAGCGCCGCAGCCGCATTCGCCCGGCGTGCCGCTTCGAGCGCCGGCAGGCCTTGCGCCAATCCGGCGACAAACACCCCGGCGTGCGCATCCCCGGCGCCATTGCTGTCCACCGCTTCAACCTTGAACCCCGGCACATGCTGACGTTCGCCACTTTGACTGATCCAGCAACCCTGCGGCCCATCGCGCACTACCATCAACACTTCGGCCGGCAGATGCTGCGCCAAGCGCGTCAATGCTTCGGCAATGTCCGCAGCGCCAGTAAAACGCAGCGCCTCGACAGCGTTGCTGGTCCACAGATCGATGCGCGGCAGCAGCGCATTCATCAGCGGCTCATCTGGCGAAGCCACCAGCGGGCCCGGATCAAAAATCACCTTGATCGCCTTCGGCAAGCTCAGCACCCAATCGACCAACGCCTGCGCCTTGCCGACGTGCAGCAAGCTGTAGCCGCTGACATACACGTAATCGCCCGCCTCGGCGGCAACACTGGCCAGATCCTCAGCGCTCAGCTCGCCCTCGGCGCCGATGTAGGAAATGAAACTGCGTTCCGCCGATGCATCGGTGACCGCGACGCACAGACCGGTGTCGCGCTCGGCTTTCTCGGCGATGCCGATCTGAATGCCCTCAGCCTGCATCGCCTCGCGCGCCAGATCGCCGAAACGCCCGGTGCCATGCCGGCCGAGGTAAACCACCGACAAACCATTACGCTGCGCGGCGGCCATCACATTAAAACCGCCACCGGCCTCGAAACTGGCGGATTGCGCCAACACATCGCCGCCGGCCTGGGGCAATTTATCCACGGCCATGACCAGATCGATGATGACCTGGCCGGTGTGCAACAGTTTAGGCATGAGCATTCTCGTTCAATGCAGCGCGACGATCCCTGGCCCCGCCGAGTACAAAATAGATCCCGCCGGCGACCAAAAACGTCACCACCCAGCCGAGGCCGTTATGCCCCAGCCACGAGTCGGACACGAAGCCGCGGAACCAGATATTTTCAGCGGTGGTGCCAATGGTGGTGAAACTGAAACCCAGCACAATCGCCACCGCCCACGCGCCGAAAGCCCGCCACTCGACGCCGCCGCGATACCAATAAGCGCTGCTCGGGCTGACGTCCAGCAAGTCGGTCGGGCTGTAGTAATGACGGTGAATCAGGTCAACGACGAAGATCCCGACCCACGCCGTGATCGGCACCGCCAGCAGCGAAATGAAGGTAATGAACGGGCCGTAGAAGCTGTCGGCGATCAGCATGAAGTAAATCGAACCGGCGAAAATCGCGACGATATCGACCACCACCGCGTACACGCGCGGCACCTTCAAGCCAAGGGTCAGCGTGGTCAGGCCGGCCGAGTACACCGACAGGTTGTTCGACAGCAGCAACCCGCCGAACGCGGTGATCAGGTACGGCACGGCCATCCAGGTCGGCAGCATGTCGCGGATCGCGATGATCGGGTCAGTGGCTTGCGCCAAGTCGCTGTTGCCGACCGACAGTAAACCGCCGAGGGTGATCAGCAACACCAGCGGAATCCCCGCGCCGAAAGCCGCCGAAGCGACCAGGCGCACGGCTTTGACGCTTTTATGCTGGTAGCGCGACATGTCTGCGCCAGCATTCGCCCAACCGATGCCAGTGCCGGCGGCCATGGTGCCGACGCCGATGATCATCGCGCTCAGTGGCGCCGGGGTGGCGTTGAACACCGCGCTCCAGTCGATGGTCGCGCAGAGAAAACCACCGACCAGAATGTTCAGCGCACCGAACACGTAAGTCGCCCACTTCTGGATCACCAGCAGCGTCGCGTGGCCGAGGCCGGAGACGGACAAGGTCAGCAACACGAAGATGGCAATGAAGATCAGCGTCAGCACCGGCGCACTTTTCGCCTGTACCGGCGAGCCGAACAGGATCGAGCACAGCGACAGCAACACGAACGCGGCGGTGGTGGTGTTGACGGTTTCCCAACCAAGGCGCGACATCAGCGAAACCACGGTCGGGCCGATGTTGCCGCGCACGCCGAAGATTGCGCGCGACAGGGTCAGGCTCGGCGCGCGGCCACGTCGGCCAGCGATGGAAATGATCCCGACCACGGCGAACGAGCCGGCGGCGCCGAGGATCGCGACGATGATCGCCTGCCAGATCGCCAAACCGCGAAACGCAACCAGGGTGGCGCCCAGCGGCAAACCGAGAATCGAGATGTTGGCGGCAAACCAGACCCAGAACAGTTGCAGCGGATGCCCGTTGCACTCGCTTTCGGGCACCGGTTCGATGCCGCGGGTTTCCAGTTGCCCGGCGCTTTGCCCGGCGTTGGTTGAACTCATGAAGGATGCTCCTGTTGCCATTTTTGTGGTTGTAGGCATTTTCGAAGACGCGATGACATCCCGGCCGTCCGGGCCGAATGGGTGCGTTCCGTTGCGGGTGAAAATTCAGGTAGGCGGTGCGGCTATCGCGAGCAAGCTCGCTCCCACAGGTACAGCGTGTACCTGAAAGTTTGCACTATCCCTTGTGGGAGCGAGCTTGCTCGCGATGAGGCCCGCCCAGTCAACGCAAGGCCAACAGCCCCTGCACCAACGGTTGCAGCTCCAGGCCATTGACGCTTTTGACCTTGTCGATCAACGCCACCGGCCAGCTCTCCAGACCCAGGCAGGCCCCGAGCATGGCGCCGAGAATCGCTGCGATGGTGTCCGTGTCGCCGCCCAGGCTGGCGGCCATGCACAGCGCTTCAAACGCATTCATTTCCCCGATCGCCACTTGCTGCGCCAGCGCGAACGAGACCACCACCGATTCCTGCGAAGCCACCGAAGTGCCGATCACGTCGTAGAGCAAATCGGCGAGCAAGGCTTTGTCGCTGTCGATGCTGATGGTGCGCGCCCAACTGATCCGCGAGGCAATTTTGCCGCCCGCGACCCAGTGCCCGTGGCTTTCCGCTTGTTGGGCGATTTGCATGCCCAGGTTCAACGCCTCGCCGAGGTCCATGCCGTTGACGCCGGCCGACAC
>NZ_MKGS01000097.1:0-3175 GCF_002836905.1 Pseudomonas sp. 43NM1
ACCACCGCCACCTCCTGAACGCACCTGCGAAACCCAGGACAAAACCGACGTGCTCGGCGATGTGCGCGCCGACGGCCAGGTAACGCGAGTGACCACAACCACGCGGTGCGTGACGCAGTAGCGCCTGAGCTTTTGTGGCGAGGGGCTTGCCCCCGTTCGGCCGCGCAGCAGTCGCGCAACCCTTGACGGCCGCTTCGCGCTCTTACGGGGGCAAGCCCCCTCGCCACAGGACCAAAGGTTCTTCGCGAGGAAAGTAAAAAGGCAGCCATGGTCGGCTGCCTTTTTTCGTGTTACCGGCGCCGCGTCAGGATAGAAACCCGCCATCCACATTCAGCGAAACACCGGTGGTGTAGCTGGACGCATCGCTCGCCAGGTACAACACCGCGCCGGCCATTTCGCTCGGGTCCGCCACGCGCTTCAGCGGAATCTGCTGCAGCGCAGTCTTCAGGATCGCGTCGTTTTTCACCAGCGCCGAGGCGAATTTGGTGTCAGTCAGGCCCGGCAGCAGGGCGTTGCAGCGGATGCCGAACTGCGCGCATTCCTTGGCGAACACTTTGGTCATGTTGATCACCGCAGCTTTGGTAACCGAGTAGATGCCCTGGAAAACTCCCGGTGAAATGCCGTTGATCGAAGCCACGTTGATGATGCTGCCGCCACCGTTGTCGCGCATCAGCTTGCCGGCTTCGACCGACATGAAGAAGTAGCCGCGAATGTTCACATCGACAGTCTTCTGGAACGCCCCGAGGTCGGTGTCCAGCACGTTGCAGAACTGCGGGTTGGTCGCCGCGTTGTTGACCAGAATATCCAGGCGTCCAAATTGTTCGCGAATGGTCGCGAAGACTTGGCTGATCTGTTCCATCTCGCCGATGTGGCAAGCGATTGCAGTGGCTTTGCCGCCAGCGGCGATGATCGCGTCGGCGACGTGTTGGCAGCCGTCGATTTTGCGGCTCGAAACGATGACGTGCGCGCCTTGCTGGGCCAGCAGTTTGGCGATGGCTTCACCAATGCCACGGCTGGCGCCGGAGACGAAAGCGATCTTGCCGTCGAGGTCGAACAACTGAGTCTTGGACATGGGATTTCCTTGTTATAGGCCGGATATTTTCAGGCGCCAGTCTTGCCGGCGAACAACGATGACGCGGCTTTATCAATACACCGCAGCGTCTGGTTCGCCGGCAAGCCTGGTTCCTGCGGATCGTCTTGCTATCAAAGGCTGGATTTCTGGATGACCTGCAAACTCATCTGCTCCAGCAGTTTGTTCATGTGAATGAACTGCGCGAAGCGTTTGTCCTGGGTCTGGCCATGGAAGAAGCGGTAGTAGATCTGCTGGACAATCCCGGCGAGACGGAACAGGCCGTAGGTGTAATAGAAGTCGAAATTGTCGATCTGAATACCGGCGCGCGCGGCGTAATAGTCGACGAACTCGCGGCGGGTCAGCATGCCCGGTGCATGGCTCGGCTGGCGACGCATCAGTTGCACCGGCGCCGGGTCGTCGGCCTCGATCCAGTAGGCGAGGGTGTTGCCCAAATCCATCAACGGATCGCCGAGGGTGGTCAGTTCCCAATCGAGCACGCCGATGATTTGCATCGGGTTATGCGGGTCGAGGATCACGTTGTCGAAGCGGTAGTCGTTATGGACGATGCTTGAGGTCGGGTGGTCGGCCGGCATTTTCTCGTTGAGCCAGGCCTTCACCGCTTCCCACTGCGGCGCATCGGGGGTCAGGGCTTTCTCGTAGCGCTCGCTCCAACCCTTGATCTGACGAGCGACGTAGCCTTGCGGTTTACCCAGGTCGGCGAGGCCGCACGCGGTGTAATCGACCTGGTGCAGCTCGACGAACTTGTCGATAAAGCTCTTGCAAAGTGCTTCGGTTTTCGCCGAATCGAGATTCAGTTCCGGCGGCAGTTCCGAGCGCAGGATGATGCCGTTGACCCTTTCCATCACATAGAACTCGGCGCCGATCACTGTTTCGTCGGTGCAGTGCACATAGGCCTTGGGGCAGTACGGAAAGCCGTCCTTGAGCTGATTGAGAATGCGAAATTCGCGGCCCATGTCGTGGGCGGACTTGGCTTTGTGGCCGAACGGCGGGCGACGCAGGACAAATTCCTGTTGCGGGTATTCGAGCAAGTAGGTGAGGTTCGACGCGCCGCCAGGGAACTGGCTGATCTGCGGGGTGCCGCTCAGGCCCGGAATATGCGCCTTGAGGTAGGGATCGATCAGACTGGCATCGAGTTCTTCGCCGGAGCGGATACGGGTGGACTGGTCAGTAAGCGCCATGCTTATCCCTTCTGCTTATTTTGGAGGCCAGACATCATTGGCTAATCTAATGCTGAGACGGGCGTGCCACAAGCTCGGCCCGGTCTTATAGGTTAGCGTGTTGCCGGATAATCAGCGTTCCTGATGCGCGGGGATGGCGGTCTTGGCGCGGACCTATCTGAGTGACACAGGCCCCCTGTAGGAGTGAGCCTGCTCGCGATGGCGTAATGTCAGTCACCATTGATTTCGACTGAACGGACGCTATCGCGAGCAGGCTCACTCCTACAGGGGATCTTTGTTGAGGCAGGTCTAGCCCATGCGGCTGACCAGTGTGGTCGGCAGCGTAATCGGCGTCAGCACCGGTTCACCCGCGAAGAACGCCACGAGGTTTTTCCCCACCAGCTCCACCGTGCCCTGCGTCGCTTCCGGCGACAGCCCGGCCACGTGGGGGGTCAGGATCACGTTGGCCAGCGTCTTCAGCGCATCCGGCACTTGCGGTTCATGGTCGTAGACGTCGAGTGCGGCGCCACCGATCCGCCGTTGTTCCAGCGCGCTGATCAAATCCGCCGTGGCCACCACACTGGCCCGCGCGATATTCACCAGAAAGCCGTCCGGCCCCAGCGCCTCCAGCACTTGGCGGTTGATCAAATGTTGCGTGGCCAGCCCGCCGGGCGTCGCGACGATCAAAAAGTCCGAGGCCCGCGCCAGTTCGGTCGGCGTCGAGCAGTAGCTGTACGGCACGTGGCTGCGGTGCTGGCGGTTGTGGTAACTGACGCTCATGTCGAAGCCATTTGCCGCACGCTGAGCGATGGCCATGCCGACCGCGCCCAGACCGAGGATGCCCAGGCGTTTGCCGGCCAGCGACGGACGCATGATTTTCGGCCATTCGCCACGGCGCACGGCCGCGTCGGCCCGTGGGATATCG
>NZ_MKGS01000098.1:0-3105 GCF_002836905.1 Pseudomonas sp. 43NM1
CCGCATTGGTCACCACCCGTGGCGTGATCAAAACAATCAGCTCCGTCCTGTCACGAGATTTCGAGGTAGTACCGAACAACCATTTCAACCCCGGAATGCTCGACAACCCCGGCACGCTGGAGGTCGATTCGGCGTTGTCCTGTTTGATCAAACCGCCGAGCAGCACGGTCTGGCCGCTTTGCACGGCGATTTGGGTGGAAACCGAGCGGGTCGAGATGCGCGGGTTGGGTTGGGTTGTGGTGACGTTGCTGGTATCGGCGTCGCTGACTTGTTGCTGGATGTCCATGTACACCAGGCCGCCGGGATTGATCCGCGGAAGTACGTCGAGGATCACCCCGGTCTGCACATATTCGACGCTGCTCAACGTGGTGTCGGAATTGCTGGTGTTGACCGTAGTTTGGCTGATCGGGATGTTGTCGCCGACCTGGATTTGCGCTTGCTGATTGTTCATCACCACCAGCGACGGCGCGGACAACACCTGCGTGCGCCCGTTGGTTTCAAGTGCGTGCAGCGCAACTTGCAGGTTATTGCTGACGAAGGAATAGAACAGCGAATCCGCTGCGCCCAGCCCTGCCCCGCCGGCGCCGAGCGCGCCTTGGTTGCCGCTGGTGTTGGCGACCGTTGTGCTGGATGAATTGCCCGCCAGTTTGCCCAGATACCACTGCACGCCAAGGTCCAGTTCGCCGGTCAGTTTGACCTCGAGGATGCGCGTCTCGATCTGCACTTGCTGCGGCAGGTTGTCGAGGCGTTTGATCGCCGATTCGATCTCTTTCCATTGCGCCGGACGGGTGCGCACCAGCAACTGATTAGTACTTTTCTGCGCGGTGATGCGCACGCTTTGTTCCAGGCTCTGCTCGGATGATTGAGCGCCCGACTCGGCAGCCTCGTCGGTTTCGCTGTCGGTCATTTCGCCGCCGGAGGATTCGTCCTCGGCGCTCTCTTCTTCACTGCTCGATTGCCCGCGATTGTTCTCCGCGCCGAGGCCGGCGGACGCTTGCGAGGTGCCGCTGGAAAGCCCGTTGCCGCTGCCATTGAGCGACGACAGCGACGTGGTGCGCAAACCTGGCGCAACCTTGGCTGCCGCGTCTTCCTTGATCGCGCCGTTGCCGTAGATCTGGCGCAGGTATTTGGCCAGATCCGAGGCTTTCATATTGCGCACGTCATAGACGTACATTTGCGGCTCGTTGCCGCCGCCCTCGTCGATGGTCGCGATCCAGTCGCCGACTTCCTGCAAATAGGCTGGCTGCGACGAGATGGCGACGATGGAGTTGGTGCGTTCGTTGGGCATGAACTTGACCATGTTGGCCAACGGGATGCCGCTGTCCGGCCCGAATAGTTTTTGCAGTTGCGGCATCAGTTCGGCCACCGATGCGCGTTGCAGTCCGTAGACGCCGATGGACATGCCCTTAAGCCAGTCGACGTCGAAGGTGTCGATGGTGTCCTGATAGTTGGCCAGTTCATCCGGGGTGCCGGCCAGGCTCAGCACGTTGCGCGCCGGGTCCACCAGCAGGAAAGCATTCTCGCGGGCGAAGGGTTTGAGCAGTTTCTGCATTTCCGTGGCGGAGATGTAGCGCAGCGGGAACAGCCGCGCGGTCAAACCGGTGGACGGTCGGGCGACCGGCATTTCCGGCACCAGTTTGCCGGCGACCGCCTGGTTCGACGGCAGGATCACGTAGCGGTCGCCTTGGCGGATCATCGCGTTATCGGTCCACGACAACAGGGTTTCCAGAATCGACAGTGCTTGCTGCTGGTTGACCGGTTTCGACGTGGAGAAACTCACGTTGCCTTTGACGCCTTGAGCGATGCTGTAATTCTCGTGCAGCAGGTCGCCCATGATGCTGTTGATGACCGCTTCGATCGGTTGATCAGTGAAGTTGAAGACGATGTCGCCGCTCGGCGCCGCGCCCGACTTTGCAGCGGAGGCTGGCGCCGGTGGACGGACAAAGCTCTGATTGCCGCGGATGATCTGCCGCCGCGCTGGCGCAACGCTCGCGGACGCCGAAGGGCTGGCCGCAGTCTCCGGCGCCTCCACCACGGGCGCGCGCTGCGAACCGGTACCGTTGAGTGCTTCCTGTATCAGGGCCGGGTCGTTTTCTGTCGACGACGGCGTGGACGCGCAGCCAGCCAGGGCGATGGCCGTGGCAAGACAGAGCAATGGGCTGCGCAGACGAAAGATTTCAGGGAAGCAATTGTTCATGGTCTCGGTACATTTGGAAGAGTGATGACGGGAGCCGTCGATGGCGGCGGTAGGCGGAGCACGGGCAAGCTCAACTGGCGGGTCTGGCCCTGATAGGTAAAAGTCGCTTGCAGCGGGCTGAGTTCGCTCAGGGTCCAGCCATCGTCCAGCGCGGCGCCGACGGCAAGTTTGCGCGCGCGTTTGTTGGCCAGGCGCAACAGTGCCCACTGCCCCTGGCCATCGATGATCACGCCGGTCAGGACGATGCCTTGCAGCGCGGTCGTTGCGCCTTTGCCGCTGACGAGATCGGGCTTGCGATCAGCGCTGAAAATCGATTGTTGCCAGCTCAGGCTGAGTGCCTGCGCCGTCAGCGTCGGCAAAGGTTGTGGCGCGGCGTTGGCCGGCAGATTGCGTGGCGCAGCGGCGGGCAGCCAGTGCGCTTCTCGCCCGGCGCCGAGCAGCAGCGAAATAACCACGCCGCCGAGCACCGCGGCGACGGTTATCAACAGCAGATTGATCCGGCTGAACCTCATGCTTCAGGCTCCTTGCCGGCGGCCGGCTGCAGATACCCGCGCAACAGCAGATTCACCTGCAAGCGCCCGGCACCTCCGCTGGCCGGCGCGGAGGTCTGGCGACGGATGCTCACGTGGTCGACGAATAGAAACGGCTGCGCGTATTCCAGATCGTGCAGCAGCCCGGTCAGCGGCTCCATGGCACATTCCAGAGTGAGGCTGACTTTGACTTGGCGATACGGCTCGGCGCTGTTTTGTTCCGGGGTAATTGGCATCCGCTGCGTGACCTGGCAACCCGGCCCTTGATCTGCATGGGCCTTGACCAGATCGAGGCTGCGTTGCATCAAGTCGGCGGCCACGCCGCTGGGGTCGGTGCCGGGCAGCAGACTGCTGCGGCTTGCCGGATCGCGACGAGCC
>NZ_MKGS01000099.1:0-3013 GCF_002836905.1 Pseudomonas sp. 43NM1
TACCGCCCCTGCCCGCCCCGCCGGCCGTACCGGCATAAACGCCAGTGCCGAAACCGGCGGCGCCACCACGACCACCGGTTTGGCCACCGAGCGAGCCGCCGCCACCACCGCCACCGCCGACCGCACCGCCGCCATAAGGCGCAGTGACGCCACCGCCACCGCCGCCGCCCGAGGCCGCGTTTTCGGTGACGGTGACGTTTCTGAGGGTCAGGTTGCCGGAGTTGAGAATCCCGCCGCCCATCGCCCCGGCACCGTCCGTGCCCGCCGCCGCGCCTACACCGGCGACCATGCCTTTGGTGATCACCAAGCCGTCAAGGGTCGCGGTGACGCCGGAATTGACCTGCAACACGCGGGTTTTGTACTGGCCGTCGAGGGTGACATCGGCCACGCCGTCGTTATTCAGGTCACCGTCGATGATGACGTTTTTGGTCAGGGTCAGTTGCGAGTTCAGCGCGACGGTCATGCCGGTGCTGAAGGTCACGGTATCGCCGGCCACCGCACTGGACAGGGCAGTACGCAACGAACCGACGCCGCTGTCGGCGTTGTTGACCACGGTCAGCGTCGCCAGGCTGTACTGATAACCGGCCAGCGATGCCGAGGACAGCACGCTGCGGCTTTCAATCGTGCCGGTGGCGATTTCCAGATCCCAGTCGCCGCCCACGCCGGTGCGGTTGGTCGACGCAGCGATGTCGCGCCCGGTGAGCTGCGCCAGCGAGTCGACAAAACTCACGCCACGCTCGCCGTCGCCGGTGTTGCAGGCGTAAATCAGGATGTCGCCGCCGACGTTGATGTCTTTGCCGATTTCGGCCAGCACGGCGCTGCGTTCGTTGACGTTGTCGGCCGACAAGTAACTGTTGCCCAGCCACAGATCGCCGGCATTGCCGTGGGCGATGATTTGCACCGAGCTCACGCCCTGATGCGTGTCCAGATAAGCGGCGATTTGCTGCAAGCCATCCTTGCTCGCGTCCAGCGTGACCACTTCCGTGCCGGGCGCCACACCCTTGAGCAGGCTGTCGGTGTCCTTGATGCGTGAATCGACAAACACCACGCTTTGCCCCGGAACGGCGGTCGGCGAAGCGGCAGCCGGGATCGCGGCCGAGGTGTTGTCGGCCTGGCCATGTGTGTCTTTGCTCGCGGTCGGGTGGTCGGCGGCAGGTGCCTTGGCCGCGTCAGCCGTGGCTTGGCTATCGGCCTGCGCCGCGTCGGCGACTGTCGCCGCGACCGCGCCGTCGAACAGCATGCGCGGTTCCAAGGACATGATCATCGGCGAAGCCAGTACGCGTGCGCCCTGGGCCTTTTGCGATTTGCCGTTTTTCCACCACATGCTGCTCACCCGAACTCGAACTTTTACTGCCGCCATAAAAAACCGCGATCAATTGATCGCGGCATCGGATTTCATACGAATGACATTGGCGGCGCTGGATGACCCATCGTGCCAAAAGGACAGCTCTGCATATTTGTCGAACAAGTCCGGCGGCAGGATCGTGCGCCGCGACTCCAACGCCACTTTGCGTTTGACCCGATGCAACCCCGCCACGCCCAGCGCCTGATCGAACTCGGGCGCGTCGTACACGAGGTTGTTGAAGTCATGCTCGAACCACGGCTCGCCGATGAATTCGTAGACCAGCCGCAGCACGCGCTCCGGCGCCTGGCTGAGCAGGTCGTAATCGACGATCAACAGCGATTCGGCGTTTTCGCCGTAATAGGCTTCCTTGAGCGCGGTCCAGGCAAACCCGACCAGGCGATTGCGCTGGGCCAGGGTTTCGCAGCGGCTGTAGACGGTATTGCGCTCGGTTTCGTCGTTGAACAGCTTGGTGTTCTCGAACGGGTTGGCGCGGTACAGGCGTTCAAGGCTGTCCATCACCCAGGCAACGTTGCGCACGCAGGCGATGGTTTTGGCTTGGGGAAACAAGTCTTGCAGCGCCGGCAAACGCGCGCACCACTGCCGGTTGGTGTCGAAGACCACCGGTTTGTCGGCCTGATCGGCGTAGTAGGAATCGAATAATCCGCGCAACAGGCGCCGACGCAAAGGGGTGTCGATCACCGCGCCGAACTCGCTGCCGGCGCTGCATTGTTCCAGGACACTGGTGAACAGCGTGCCGACCGGGCTACTCATCCCGGCGTGAAAACGCGGGTTTTGCAAAAGAATGGCGGAGAGCAGGGTCGACCCTGAGCGAGGCAGCCCCGAGATAAAGTGAAACTGCTGCATCCCTTCACCCTGATGTGTGAAAAATCCCTTTGGAAGATGAGCGTAATACATCGTGTGCCGGATCGGATAGTGGTGTTTTGATATCAATTAGAAGCTAAAAAACCCCTGGTCCTTCACAAATATCGAACTAGACGCTTCGGCGCGTTTTCGCAGCCTGAAAAAAACCTTAACCGCATGCCCCATCGCCGATCCACCGCCGATCCCTGTAGGAGCTGAGCTTGCTCGCGAAAGCGCTCTGAGTCGAAACACTGTCGCTAAACCACCACCCTCGCCAATTGCGTGCGACTTTTGCAACAGCGTCTACGCTGAGCACTGGCTCGGGCGGTAGCTTCGTGCCAGTACGTCTCTCCTTCCAAAAAACTCATGGATAAAACGACTATGGACGTGTTTCTCGGAACGATTCTTCCCTTCGGTTTCCCCTTTGCGCCAAGTGGCTGGATGCAAGCCAACGGGCAGACGCTACCGCTCAACCAGTATCAGGCGCTCTACGCGTTGCTGGGCATTACCTACGGCGGCAATGGCTCGACCACTTTCATGCTGCCAAACCTGTGCGGGCGTTTGCCGATGCACCAGGGCCAAGGCGTCAATCTTACCAATCGGGTGATCGGCCAAGTGATTGGCACCGAAAACACCAACGTTCTCGTAGCTAAACTGCCGCCGCACGCACCTGTCATCACCGCCACCGCCACATCGGCGCTGACCACCACTACCACGGTCAACCTCGCCAGCGTTCCCAGCACGGCGACCACCACACCGTCGAACGACAACGCCTACATTGGCGCTTCGGCGGCGGCAGGGCCAAGC
>NZ_MKGS01000100.1:0-2815 GCF_002836905.1 Pseudomonas sp. 43NM1
GCAAGGGGGAGGGTAGAAGCGCTAGTGAATAATCCAGCTCAGCAACCACAATCCCAGCAGCAGCCAGATGATCCCCATGATGATCGACGCATTCATGAAGGCGCGGATGGCTGACCACAGCAGCATCAGCCCGACGATCAACGCGATGATGCTGATGATCGAAGTGTCCATCCCCAGCGTCCGCGACAGCCCTTCGACGAAGTTGCCGCCGGCATTGCTCAGCAGATTGAACAGGCCACTGAGGCCATCGACGATAAAACGGATGACCGAACCGAGAGCCTGGCCGAGCCATTCAAAAAAACTTTCTACCTGCATGTGGGCGTCCTGATGAGTGTGGTGGCACGGTTGCCGCGCCTAGGCTTGGGCCACGGATCGCGGTGCCGAGTTCCCTGAGGCCGGAATCTGTGAGTATGGCGCAAAGATCCGCATAGGTTGATGAACCCTGCAGGGGCGAAGCTTGCGCCACTTGCCTTCACCCGTCATCCCCCCGAAGCTATACGCCTTCAGGAGAGCCCGATGAACCTTGTTGAACTGACCGAACGCCTGCACGCCATCCGTGATCGCAATGACTGGCGGCAATTTCACAGTCCGAAAAACCTGGCCATGGCCGCGAGTGTGGAAATGTCCGAGCTGGTGGAAATCTTCCAGTGGCTCAGCGAAGACCAGTCACGCCAGTTGCCTGCCGAAAAACTCGCCCACGCCGGGCAGGAAGTCGGCGACATCGTGCTTTATCTACTATTGCTGTGCAGCGAGTTGGGGTTGGACATGAACGAAGTGGTGCGCAGCAAACTCGCAGACAGCGAACGGCGGTTCAGCTGATGAGCGACCGTCATTTTGATCAATTGGCGACGCGTTTCGCGGAAAAAATCTACGGCGGGGCCAAAGGCGCGATTCGCCTGGCGGTGCTGCAAGCCGACCTGGCCGAAACCTTGCCCGAGCGCCCGCTGCGCGTCCTCGACATTGGCGCCGGTCTGGGCCACATGTCGCTGTGGCTGGCCGAGCGTGGGCATGACGTGACGCTCGCCGAACCCGCCGAGCCGATGCTCGAAGGCGCGCGCCAGCGCTTCGCCGACGCCGGGCAGAGCGCGACGTTTATTCAGGCGCCGTGGCAGGATCTGCTCGGGCAGCTCACCGAACCTTACGACCTGGTGCTGTGTCACGCCGTGCTCGAATGGCTGGCCGAACCCCACGCGATCCTCCCGGTATTGCACCAGTTGACCAAGCACGACGGCTGGTTATCCCTGGCGTTCTACAACCGCGACGCGCTGATTTACCGCAATCTGCTCAAAGGGCATTTTCGCAAGATGCGCAAGAATGACATGGCCGGCGAGAAGCAGAGCCTGACCCCGCAGCAGCCACTTGATCCGCGCGAACTTGCGGCGCAACTTGAGGGTTTGTGGCGGGTCGAAACTCAGAGCGGGGTCCGGGTGTTCCACGACTACATGCCGGTGGAGTTTCAGGCCCGCGCCGAATTGGTGGACTTGCTGGAAATGGAGCTGGCCCACCGTCGTCACCCAGGTTTTGCCGGGCTTGGGCGCTATTTGCACTGGATCTGTCGGCCGATCTGATCGGAGAACGAAATGAACGCGCGTTCCGGGTTATTGCTGATGTGTCTGGGTTTGGCCGCCTGTCAGGGCAGCAACCCTTATGTGGCCACGTCGAAACCCCTGCCGCCGGCGCCGCCACAAGCGGCGACCACGTTTGACCGCAGCGCGTATCCCGCGCCACCACGCGATTACGGGCGCTACCGCAGCTGGGCGTGGCTCAACGGGCGCCTGCCGCCGGGCACCGCGTGGGCGGATTCGGCGCAAGTCGCGGAAGCGGTGAGCAATGCGCTGGACCAGCGCGGTTTGCGCCCGCTGCACGATAACCGGCCGGCGGACCTGTTCGTCAGCGCCGCGCTGCACCTGGAAACCCGTTTGCGTCAGGTTCAGGACGACTATGGTTATTACGGTGGCGGTTATGGTGGCGGCTATGGCGGCTACAACCGGTACGGCAGTGGTTACGGCATGTACAACACGGTGCCGATCGTGCGCACGTACGAAGAACAGGTCGTCGTGGTGCGGGTTGACCTGTTTGACGCCGGCACCGGCCAACCGGTGTGGAGCGCCAGCGCCGAGACCAGCAATCGCAGCAGTCAGAGCCAGCGCGCGGAGGCGATACGCGAGGCTGTGGAAAAAGCCATGGCGGCGTATCCTCCGAGTTGAGAATAATTCCCACAGGTTCATGTCTTCCACCGGAGAACCCTCATGTTCCGTCCTCTCGTTTTACTGGCCGTCGCCCTGCTGCTCAGTGCCTGCGCTGGCCGCCAGGTCAATCATGACTTCGACGCCAGCCGCGATTTTGCTGCCTATCGCAGTTGGAGCTGGAAGGATCCGGCGCTGCAATACCGCCCCGATGATCCGCGGATCAAGAGTGATCTGACTGAACAGCGGATTCGTCAGGCGGTGTCCGATCAGCTCGATCAACGCGGCTTGCGCCCGGCCGGTGCGGGGCAGAAGGGTGATGTGAATGTGCAGGCTTACTTGATCGTCGAAGATCGTCAGCAGCAAGTGACGACCAATTACGGCGGCGGATGGGGCGGTCCGTGGAACGGCTATTGGGGCGCGCCGATGTACAACGAAACGCGCAACATCACTTATAAAGTGGCGACCATCCAGGTCGATTTGCTCGACGGCAAGGACGGCAAACTGGTCTGGCGCGGCAGCGACGAGCAAATGCTCAGCAACTCCCCCAACCCCACCGACCGCGCCAACGCCGTACGCGAAACCGTCGGCCGAATCCTCGCCAACTACCCCCCACACTAAAACCACCC
>NZ_MKGS01000101.1:0-2660 GCF_002836905.1 Pseudomonas sp. 43NM1
GCCGATGGCAGGATTATTCGCGAAGTGGCGGGTAATCATGTCGAGACGAACCTCACTTATGGCGCCGCAGATGGACTGTTGATCGAGCGGCGAGCGTTCAGCAATCACAGCGGTTTATTGCAGCATTTGTTCTACGAGTACGACCGCATGGGCAATGTCCTGAGCATCGAAGACAAGGCGCTGGAGGTTCGTTACTTCAATAATCAGCGCATCGAGCCCATCAGTTGTTTTAACTACGACAGTCTTTATCAGTTGATTGGTGCATCTGGCTGGGAGGCGGGTAGTGCGAATCAGGGACCGAATTCGGCCGGGCGAATGGATCCCGCCGCGCTCAGCAATTATCAGCAAAGTTTCAGTTATGACGAGAGTGGCAACTTGCTCAAGTTGACGCACGTCGGGGCGCAAAGTCCGGGACGAGAGTTAAAAGCTGCGCGCTACAGCAATCGCTGTTTGCCCTGGCGCAATGGCGTGCCACCCACCGAGGAGGAAATTGCCGCTGCGTTCGATGCCAACGGCAATTTGCTGATGCTCGAGCAGGGACGTTACATGACGTGGGATCTGCGCAATCAGTTGCAGTCGGTCAGCCCGGTGGAGCGCGACTCTGGACGCAATGACGTTGAGTCCTACCTCTACGATGGCGGTGGCCAACGGGTACGAAAAACTCGCTCGTTGCAGACCAATGCCCGGACCGTGGTGGCTGAAGTGCGTTACTTGCCGGGACTTGAATTGCGCACCGACAGCGGTACCGGGGAGGTGCGGCAGGTCATCAGCGCGCAGGCCGGGCTCAATAGTGTTCGGGTACTGCATTGGGAAACCGATCCGCCGTTCGGCGTGAATAACGATCAGTACCGTTACAACCTGGTTGATCATCTGAACTCCTGTTCGCTAGAACTCGCCGACGATGCGCGAATCATCAGTCAGGAAACTTATTACCCCTTCGGAGCAACAGCCTGGTCTGCCGGCCCGAACGAAACCGATGGGGATTACAAAACCGTTCGTTATTCGGGCAAGGAACGGGATGCGACGGGGCTTTATTACTACGGATTCAGATACTACATAGAGTGGCTGCAGCGATGGCTCAATCCGGATCCAGCAGGCGCGGTAGATGGCTTGAACCTGTATCGGATGGTTAGAAATAACCCTGTCACGTTGATCGATGTCGATGGGCGGGCGCCCACTGTACCGAGCGCACCACCCGTGCCTCCACAGCCACCTTCGCCACCGGGATCGGCAGCACTGCCACCTCCACCACCGCCTGGCGCTGGTTTCGCACCACCTCGGCCACCACTGCCAGGGCAAGTCGCGCAGACTCAGAAGCTTTTTCAGCCAATTGCATTGGCGCGCCCGCAAATGCCAGCCAATCAGGCTTCAAAGCCATGGCAAACAAAAGACTATGTCGACACGGTTCAACTTGCCAAAACGATCAATCAACAATTTGGTGTGTCGGTTAACCCTATAAGAGTAGTGGATGTAACGCACCAAGATCTTTTTGAAAAAATCAGGTCTGTTCCGGGCAATGAAACGATGCAGTTCAATCAGGAAGATCGTCGTGCCAATCCTGCCGCCTGGACGTCGCCAGACGGAACAATTTACATGGGGGTAACCGCACCGGATTATTCTGAAAACGGTCAGCTTGATGGAGATAAAATCCGTTCAACGATTGTTCACGAAGCCTTGCATGCTTCTTCGTACGGGCATGTAGGCTTTCAACCGGAGACGGATACGTCTGTAAGTAATAGTAATTATGACGAACACATTACCGACTACTTTGCCCATCAAGTCTTTAATGACATGTATCCCGGGGCGGTGTACAAAACGGGTTATTTCACAACGAGCGTAGGTGGAGAGGCTCAACATTGGGGCGGGAACATGGCTAAATTCATGATCGATTCAGGCCATGTGACAAAGAGCGAATTACAGAGTGGTTATTTTGAAACAGGTCAATTGAATCCGTTGCCTGAGCGGTTGTTAGACAAATGGAAAACATTTGCAAAGCAAAATAGGAATCCATTGAAAATGTGACTTGCCATGACGTTGGCAAAAAAAGCCCCCGACCAACCCGCTGCGGATAGGGAGCGCGGCGGGTTGGACAGGGGCTTCTGGTGTTACAGATCAATCACTGCGCGATGGTTTTCACCGACACGCCGCGCTCGATCGGGGTGGAGCGACCGTAGATATCTTCAAAGCGCTCGATATCGTCTTCGCCCGGTTATCACCGGCGCTTCAATAATCTTGAATGGAATCTCGTGAGAGGGACTAACAACTTCTCAATTAGCGCCGGTAGGCCATTTACCGGGGGCTGCGAAAATTAACATTCAACGATCAACCGACATTACCGTTGATCTGTACTGTAATTTCTGACAGTAGCCAGATGCTGCGCGGCAACGGTTAGATCATGTCTGGCTAACCGGGACGCATCGTCATGCACGCTTCAATCACGACAACGCATTACAGGACCCCAACCTTATCCGTCGTCGATCCGCGCGGACTTGCGGTGCGTTCGGTCGATTACTGGCGTGAAGATGAAAAACTCGCGGCGCAGGCTCGGGTCAATCGAGTGGCTTACGATCTAGGCGGGCGCCCAGTCAAACAGTGGGACCCGCGGCTGTGGGCGCTGCAAGCCGCGGACCCGCTGACGCCGGCGAACATGACGAGCGTGC